>DUIO01000332.1 GCA_013330315.1 Methanosarcina sp.
GAATCGGGCTTGAATTTATAAAAGACAGGCTTGAAGGAAAACATAACGCAAGAGTGGTAGCGGTCGAGCCCTCAGCTTGTCCATCCCTGACAAAAGGAGAATACAGGTATGACTTTGGGGACACTGCCGAAATGACACCACTCCTTAAGATGTACACCCTCGGGCACAAGCACATACCGCCTGCTATCCATGCGGGAGGGCTCCGCTACCACGGCGACTCTCCGATAATAAGCAAACTCTGTGCCGAAGGNNTTTGCAAGAACGGAAGGAATAGTGCCTGCCCCTGAATCTTCCCATGCTATCCGCTGTGCAATTGATGAAGCCCTTGCAGCCAAGCAGACAGGAGAAGAAAAAGTAATTCTCTTTAACCTCAGCGGGCACGGCCACTTTGATATGGCTTCCTATGACAAATATTTCAGTGGAGAACTTGTTTGATTGCCCTGGAATAAAGGCACTAAAATAAAGAGCAGGAACTGAAAAACAGAGATAAGGCTAACAACGGAAGTTAAAACTTCAAAATAAACTGCGCTGAAGTAAGCCAAAACAAAGTGAACAAGAAGTAAAAAGCTATACGGAATAAGCCAAAAATAAAGTAAATGAAAAAAATTAAGCCTGAAATATACAGGCTAAAACAAAATCGAGTTTACATATCAAGTTCAGGGCTAAAAAGAAATCCGAAAAGTATGAAACAGGGATGCTTTCCAGCATCTCTATTCATAGATTAAAGGACTCTCTATTTTAGTATTCGAGAGGTTTACGGTTCAACACGTAAAGGATCATCTCCGGACTAAGTTTGCTTTCTTTGNNGCTGAGTTTGCTTTCTTTGGCCAGCTTCTCTGCAATTTTATCATTAGGAGCTCCTTCTGTTCTCATGTTCCTCATTTTAGTTATTACTGAAGGAGGAACAGTGTAATACTCGTTTATGTCTTTTCTATGCCCCCATACATCTCCTTCAAGAAGCTGGATTTTTTGCATTTCCAGAAACATTTCCATAGACTTTGAAATAGTCTTTTGATATGATTTTGGAAGCTGGACTATTTCAAGTTTAGGACATGTCTCAACAAGCAAGAAAATATCTTTATTTGAGGGCCTGAACGCAAGGTGAATTACTCTTTCGTTCGGGTTTAATGAGAGAATTTCATCTCTCGAACTAACAACTCTTATTTTCATACTAATCCCCACCCTGATTAAATTTGAGTTAATAAATTTCATTATACTGCAATATTTAAATATTTTTCGATGTTTTTTCACAATTTTTGTTTGAGCTTTTCAACAATATTTACAAAATAGAAATCTACAGAAGTAAAATTGAAAGTTCAAGAACAAATATATATAATTAAAAAATTTCAAACTAGATATTATAATTTATATTGTTTTGAANNTAAAGAAAAATTAAAGAAAGTCAAAGAAAAATTAAAAAAAGCTAAAGAAAAATTAAAGAAAGTCAAAGAGAAATTAAAGAGAATTAAAGAAAAGTACATTAGGATTGATAAATTAAAGAAAAATATATAAGGGCTGAAATTCTCAGTCTTAAAACCCATTCGGAAATGAGGTTTTAAAATATATGGAAAACTTTTTAAGACCTGGTCTTAAAAAGTTGATTGTTCCTTTCAACAATTTATGATTTACAGTACAGAGCAATAACTAATTTATCCTGAAAATTGACGTATGAAAGAGAACTATATGCTTCAGGACAGTTCTGCACCTTTTCTGCTTAAGATATAGAGGATCATGTCCGAATTAAGCTTACTTTCTCTTGAGAGCTTTTCAGCAATCATCTCATTTGAGAACCTGTCAGCTTTTAATTCCTGAATCTTCTCAAGGACATTCTGAGAGACATTATAATATTCGTTTATGTCCTTTCTGTGGCCCCACACATCACCTTCAAGGAGATTTATTTTCTGCATTTCCAGGAACATTTCTATCGACTTTGAAACAGTTCTCCTGTAAGATTTAGGAAGCTGTATCGCTTCGATTTTAGGGCATGTTTCAGCAAGCATAAATACGTCCCTGTTAGACGGCCTGAAAGCAAGGTGGATAACCTTCTCATTCGGATTCAGGGTAGGAATTTCCTCCCGTGAACTAACTACTCTGATTTTCATATTTAGTCCCCACTCTTTGTTTAAGAATTAAATCTTTATTTATTTAAAAATCAAATTTTGTTTACGCACTTACATTTTATATACATATCGATTAGCAGAAATATTATTTAGGGTGTTTCCAACCAAATCGAGTTCTAATAGCGTCAGCGTGTGCCTGTAAACCTTCTTCTTCAGCTAATGAGATTACAGTTTCTTTCAGACTTTCAAGCCCACTCTTGCTGATTTTCTGAATACTTGAGTACTTGAGGAAGTGATTGATGTTCAGCCCGGAATAGAGCTTTGCATATCCTGCTGTTGGAAGCACGTGATTGGTACCGGAGGCATAGTCTCCAACAGGGACAGGAGCATAGTTCCCTATAAAAATCGATCCTGCATTTTTAATCCTGTTAAGAACAGAATCGGAGTCTTCCACCATAATTTCAAGGTGCTCAGGGGCAAATTTATTGCTAAAGTCAATGCATTGATCAAGAGATTCTGCAATCAGAACTGCCGCATTTTCAAGAGAAATTTTTACAATTTCACTCCTTGCAGTATTTTCAGCCTGAGTGAGCACTTCATGTTTTACAGCCTCTGCAAGAGTTCCCGAAGTTGTCACAAGCACGGATACTGCATTAGGGTCGTGTTCTGTCCGGGCTGAACATCAATCACTTCCTCAAGTACTCAAGTATTCAGAA
>DUIO01000226.1:0-16738 GCA_013330315.1 Methanosarcina sp.
AGCATGTAAAGTTTGTGCTTTCCGGGCTCTTTTCCAAAAGTACAATAAAATATATTTTATGAAAGTATCTAAAAACCTTTTCCTGAACCCTATTTTGGGCCACATTTTTAATAAGGAGTAAATATTTAAATATTTCTCATTTTGAAAACTATGTATAAAAATTTATTCCATATGCCCTGTATAGAGCAAGAGCAATTTTGTATAAACCAACAACTATAGGCAACATCCGAAGAAAGATTTTATATACTTTAAAAAATAATCAGTGTCTAGCAATACAATNNATGCCTGAGAAAATCAGCAAGCCATTTGTCAAGAAAGAAAAGATCGAAAAACTCGAGTGATACTGTATTCTTCACATGCCCTGAAAATCGGGGTTATTTCTTTTTCTTTTTGATATCCAGATACGAGTTAGTCTGGATAGGTCTTTTATTTAATGCTTTCCGGGCTACTTATTTTCTATAACTTTTACTATGTTGACCTTCATATCCCTATTTCTTTGCCACTTAATTTCTCTATTCCTTTAATTTCTGTTCTTCCATACTTCTATAATACTATAATTTGTACCTGGCTGTACTTACAGCTTCTATACGTTTATTTTGTTTGTATTTTTTATATTTTTTATATATTTTTTTAATTTATATCCCTATAATTTTTATAGCTTCAGTAATTTAATAAGTACAGTAAATTGATTTTCTTCTATGTTATTTCTGAGCCTTTGGCTGTGATATTCAACGATAAGTTTAAAAAGAGATTTTCCGATTCCTAAATCATGGAACTCAAAAGAGAGAATGTGCTTATTGAAGCCCTGCCCTATATGCAGGAGTTCTATGATTCAATCATGGTTATCAAAGTGGGTGGAAACGCAATGGTCAGTGCCCAGATCATGGAGGATATCATAAAAGATATCGTTCTTCTGCGTTACGTGGGAATTAAGCCTGTTATTGTACATGGGGGAGGACCTGAAATTACTGAAAAAATGGAACGAATGGGCAAAAAAGCCGAATTTTTCCAGGGACTTCGCATTACTGATGACGAGACAATGGAAATTGCCAGGATGGTCCTGGTAGGAAACATAAATACAAAGATTGTGTCTTTAATTGGGATGTTCGGCGGTAAAGGTGTAGGGTTTACAGGTTATGACGGAAGAATGATCCTTGGCCATAAGCAGGCTGCAAAACGCGTACTTATTGACGGCGTCGAAACTGAAGTCGATATAGGATGGGTTGGGGAAAGTGAGGTCATAAATCCTGAAATTCTCCATATTATGCTCGAAAAAGGTTACATCCCGGTTATCTCCCCGATTGCCGTGGACGCAAAAGGTAATGCCCTTAACATAAATGCAGATACAGTTGCCGGAGACATTGCGGCAGCCCTGCATGCCAAAAAGCTGATCCTTATGACAGATGTTTGCGGTCTCCTGAGGGATATAAGAGATCCTGGCAGCCGCGTCTCCCGCGTGAGTGTGGACGAGATTGATCCCCTTATTGAGGAAGGAATTATCAGGGGCGGAATGATTCCTAAACTCAAAGGTGCGGCTGTTGCAGTTAAAAGTGGAGTGGAAAGGGCACATATTATAAACGGAAGCGTTTCTCATTCCATGCTTCTCGAGCTCTTTACTGACTGCGGGGTTGGGACAATGATTTACTGGGCGGACCATCCGCTGGAGTAATTCTGGCATATGGACTCAGGCTTTACAGTCTCGGAATTTTGAAAAAAAGCAGAATTTCGGATTGAAAGTAGTCTGAAAAGAGCAAGGAATGTCAGGACAGATTAATTTTGCCCTGACAACTGAAACTATTGTCTATATATGATCTTTTCCCAATCTCCTCTTTTTTAGCAATTCAATCTAAAATAGGTGCCCCATAGGTGAAGTCTTCGATTTCGAGGACCTTTTTCCAGAGTTCTTTACAGCCGCAATCATTATTGCTCAAGTCTTCAGGGTTCTGGGTAAGTGAGAAAGTCCTGAGAGAATCTGCAACGTCCGGACTGCATTCTTTACAGTTGTGAGGGCCGCGTTTTGAGCCTGCACCCACAGGATCGGACATCAGAGGAAGGTCAGGATGCGCGGCTTTTGCCTTCTTGAGAATTTCAATTATACTCCAGAGCCAGGGTGGACGGTACTGGCCCTTCTCCCAAAGTGATTCTACAAGAGTACCTTTCTGGACATTGCAAAGGTTGATTGATATTGTGTCTGCATATGGGGCTGCGTCGTCTATAGAACGAATTATATCTTCCATTGCCTGTTTTTCAGAGAGAAAGAGAGGCTTGAGCATGAGATAGGCTTTTACGGTTACATTATGCTTTTTTGCGGTCTCGGCTGCGCGAACAAAGTCCTGGAACGTGAAACCTTTATTAATTGAATCTTTTCGGATTTTATCAGAACTTGTCTCGAGCCCGAATGCGAGCTCGAAGGGTTTGCCTTTCAGGATACCGATACAAGCCTGTATATTCTCTTCAGTCACATAGTTAGGGCGCGTTTCCACAAGTACCTTGATAACTCTTGAGTCTCCTGCAAGAATTTTAAGGATAGAGTCTCTTGCTTCATGTGGGACTTCCTGTTCGTCGAGGAAACTGCCTGAAGTAAAGATCTTGACCATGAATTCAGAGAATTTTTCAGCTTTCCTCATCGCTTTTGCAAGCTGGGATTCATAATCTTCAAGGGTTGGGGGTTCACTCGCACAGTCATAGACATAGCCGCACATTGTACAGCCTCCGGCTTTTCCCCAGCGGCAGCCCGCGCTTTTGAAGATCACGGTGAGAGTTTTTGTTTGAACCCCATCTACAAGGTCTGTTCCGGTCCAGCTTGCCGCAGGTTCGTCCGTAGGTGAGGGCTTTACTTTGATCCGCTGCCGGATATCCAGTACTGCTTTATTAAGAGACATGGGCTTAAAACTCGCTTTTTGCATTATGATCGTGAATGAATATTTCACTCTTTAACTTACTGTTCAATTTATAAAAAAGATGATTGAAGCCTTAAAGGGCTCCATTTTATATTGTGTTTTCCATCACTCTATTTTCGTTATCCTGCATTTTTTATTCGAACTCGATTGTTGCAGGTGGCTTGGGGGTAATATCATAGACTACCCTGGCTACTTTCGGAATCTCGGAAGTAATCCTTGATTCAAGCTGCTTGAGCGCGTCCCAGGGGAGTTCCAGAGCTTCTGCGGTCATTCCGTCTCTTGACCCTACAGCTCTTATCGCCACAATCCAACCATAAGCGCGAATATCTCCTTTTACTCCTGTCCCTTTTCCGAGTACGGCAGCAAAAGTCTGCCACGGGCAGAATCTTTCAAGAAGCTCTTCTTCGACTATGAAATTTGCCTCACGTGCTACCTCAAGCTTTTCTTCCGTAACCTCTCCAAGAACCCTTACAGCAAGCCCAGGACCAGGGAAGGGCATCCTTTCGCAGATCTCATCAGGCAGCTGGAGAGCCCATGCAACCTCTCTTACTTCATCCTTATAGAGGTCCTCTATAGGCTCAACGATTTTCTTGAAGTCCATGACGCTTGGAAGCCCTCCCACGTTGTGGTGAGACTTGATCCCACCTTCTGATTCAATCCTGTCAGGGTAAATAGTGCCCTGAATCAGATAGTCGGCTTTCAGTTTCTTTGCCTCGTCTTCAAAGACGCGGATAAAAGTCTCACCAACGGCTTTCCTTTTCTCCTCAGGGTCAGTGATACCCTTGAGGGCTGCAAGGAATCTGTCCTTTGCATAAACAACATCCAGGTTCATATGGGAGAAAATGTGCCTTATCCTTTCAGTCTCCCCTTTCCTCATGAGCCCTGTGTCGATATAGATAGGTTGCAGCCTATCCCCAATTGCCCTGTAAGCCAGCTCCGCACAAACAGAGCTGTCCACACCGCCGGAAAGTGCAATAATTGCCTTTCCGCCTTTAATTTCCTGGCTTATTTTCTCAACTGCTTTCGGAATGAATTTTTCGGGTTTTACCATTGAAGTGCTCCTTCGAATGAATCTTTGAAGAAATGATAGTGAATGGTGAACTGTATGAGAATAATGAAGGCTTGATTATATTTTATTGTGATATATGAGTCAGTGCATGGGGGTTTTGATATTTAAAGGTATAGTAGAGAAATTAGTTTGCCTCCTGATCCTTCACTTCAAAAAATTTCTGGAGTGTTTTTGTTCTTTTAACACTATATATGGTTCTTTTGCCATTTTCCTGATCTTTATTTCTTCAGTATCTTCTGGAGAAATAAATAATGAGTAGAAAATCAGATTCATGTAAAAATATGGATTAAATATGTAGAAATACAGATCAATGAGTGAAAAACAGATCTGAGAGCAAGGTCATGCAAAAGAGCATAAAAGATAAACGTAGATTTTAGATCCAACTTTTTAAATTTTTAACTCTGCTCCAACCTTCTTCAGAAAATTAAAAATTATAATTATATATTAAGCTTTCCCAAAATATTGCTATTAAAAAGACCGAACAGGAGTAGGTGATAGGAATGGGTAATGAGGATTATGAAATAGTCGATAAGCTTGAGACTATCGCGAAGTCCATGGAGAGCATGGCAGAATCTCAAAAGAGAATGGTTGAGATTCTGGAGTTAATGGCACAGGAAAAAGGAGTTATGGATTTTAAGAAATGATTCTTCAAAAACAAAACTAAAATTAAAAGTTAAGTAAGGAAAGTAAGAAACGTAATAAAATAAAAAAAAGTAATAAAGTAAAAAAAGTAATAAAGTAAATTATCAGGGGAATAAATCTGTCAGGGCAATAGAAGTTATCTTATCCGACTGAAGGGTTTTGTAGCAGCCAGGGAATTTTTGGTGAGTGTGTGAGGTGTCAGGCTTGCTTTCAGTATCAGAAATGCAGGAAATTTTGAAAATAATAAGTTAATGTCAGTTTTATTTTTTAATACCTTTTTATCACACTTTAATTCCCATGGATATTTTCCTCTGATATTTCTATTCATTATATTCTTTTGAAAAATAGCTCTATTAAGTTATTAGTTGCATGAGATATTGTCTTTATAATATCTCAATAATGTGCCTCAATAATATGATGTTTTAATAGTATTTCTTGAGCCTATCTTAAAACCAGGTTTCTTCTTAAATCAATAAAAGTTTAAGAGCTATTTTCCATAATCGGAAACCCGATTGATAATTCAGAATTCGAGGTCTATATATTCAATTTTTGAGTTTTGGGATCAACTCATATTTAGGCAATATAATATTTCAGAGATTTCAAGGGAATTTATTATTTCAGGGGAATTTATTATTTCAAATGAATTTATTAATAGTTTTCAGGGCAAATCTTTTTTGAGTTCCGGCAAATTTAAAATTAGCCGGACAATTCATCCAGAGGGTAAAGATAATATTTGAATACGGCAACATAGTATAAGGATCGTTATATAATAAACAACCTGATATTAAATATCCATGTTTCTGAATATTTATTCTTGCATTTATATATCAGTACAGTTCAAATTAAGAACAGGGGATTTGAGACTTTGGATACGGAAAAAGCGTTAAAGTTGTGGACCGCTCTGATGTTTTTGCTGATGCTTGGAGTATTATTTATTCTAGTCATGGTTATTACAATGGGTTAATTGCAAGCAGTTCTGAGGCAGAACTGGCTGAAAAATATTTTTTATAAAATTGGCTGAATGTAAAAAATTATAGCTGAATGTTAGACACGATGGGTTAGAATAGTAGTTTTGCAAATCATGGAAGTAAAGATTGACATGTGCGGCTATATTTCTTCCCCCTCCTTCTCTTAACCTCCAATCAGACATTTTCCCAGGCGCTGAGGATATCTGATTTTAGAGGTTACGGAGCCGCTTTATTCCCCCCTTCTTTACTTCCATATTTGCTTTTCCGCCTTAGGCGGCCTCGCCTTTTCTTCTTAAGTCCTATCAGCTGATGAAGAAAAGGCACCATCATCGTTACTTTGGAGATCTTTTATCCAGTTGGGACTTTAAACGTTACAGCTATGGACAGAAGTTTCTGCGTTCAGGGCTCTTTTTTGTATAAATATCATGAGTGGTAAGTCACCTGACCTGCGTTTATTTGCTGCAATTGTTCATCCGTACTGGTTTTGATATATGACTGGTTTTAAATTTGACTTTTTCTCTACATGATTCGTTTATTAGTAAAGTTAAATGTCATCATCCCTTAAATTTCTTTCTAGAGTGTCGCTCCAAATAGTCTCAGTCAAATAACCAGATTTTCACTCTATCCAATCTTTTAAAACAGTTTTTAAAAGGCGTTTTTTCTTCAATTTTTTTGCAGTTGAGTGAATATTCTCCAGATATATGCACACGGATAGATAGTAAATAATACTTTCACCATGCATACCTTCAACTTAAATAAGATGAATCCAAAACATCACAGCACTGTGGGTTCACAATAGCCTGGCTACCGTACAAGCGTTATATTCAACCTTAATTCAACGTTAATTAATATTATTCCAGTTCATCGAAATCTTTAATAAAGACGGCTTAAAGGAGCTCCCTGGAAATTCATATTATATTCCGGCGCGTACAAATTCTGCAAATTCAGGGATGAAATAATTATGGGTACTGGTTATGGAGTATTAAAGGATAGCAAAAACGAACTCGAGTCAAAAGTATTGATGTCTGCCAGAATGCACTCGGTACTCCGCCAGTATTTCGGATATACCGCTTTTCGTCCTCTGCAGGAAGAAATTATTAGGGACGTCCTGAACCGGAAAGATGTATTTGTTCTCATGCCCACAGGCGGAGGCAAGTCAATCTGTTATCAACTGCCTGCGCTTCTTCTCGATGGGGTTACTGTTGTGGTTTCTCCTCTGATTTCCCTGATGAAAGACCAGGTGGATGCTCTTGAAGCAAACGGGATTGCCGCAGCCTGTATGAACAGTACTCAGAGTGCAAGAGAGATCAGGGATGTTAAAACAGCTTTTCTTGAAAACAGACTGAAAATTCTCTATATCGCACCTGAGAGGCTTATGATGCCCGGGACTTTTGCCTTTCTGAAGAAAGGTAAAGTCAGCCTTTTTGCAATCGATGAAGCGCACTGTATTTCGGAATGGGGACATGATTTTCGGCCTGAGTACCGGAAGCTGAAACTCCTGCGGGATTCAAAGACCGGTTTTCCTGAAGTGCCTGTTATAGCACTTACGGCTACAGCCACGGACAGGGTCAGGAAAGATATCGTATCCCAGCTCGGGCTTAATATTGACCCGGAGAAAGGTCCGTATGTCGCCAGTTTCAACCGGAGTAACCTCTACTATGAAGTACGGCCAAAAAAAGATACTTTTTCAGAGATAACCGATTACCTGCTCAGGCACAGGAGAGAAGCAGGGATTATTTATTGCCAGAGCCGGAATAACGTAGAAACCCTTTCAAAAAAACTTAATGTTGCCGGCTTCAGGGCTCTTCCTTATCATGCCGGGCTTTCGGATACAGAACGTGCCCGAAACCAGGAGATGTTCATAAAAGACGATGTGGACATAATAGTGGCTACAATTGCCTTCGGGATGGGCATCAATAAGTCTAATGTGAGGTTTGTAATCCATTATGACCTCCCCAGAAACCTTGAGAGCTATTACCAGGAAACCGGGCGAGGGGGCAGGGACGGCAGCCCCTGCGAATGCATCCTTTTCTTCAGTAGGGGAGACCGTTTCAAAATTGAATATTTCATCGCGCAGAAAACAAATGAGAAAGAAAAGGATATTTCCCTGGTACAGTTAAGGCAGATGGTAGCTTATTGTGAGGGTAATAAATGCAGGCGCCAGACTCTCATGGAATATTTTGGTGAAGAACTTTCAACGCCGTGTGGAAATTGCGATACCTGTCTCAGACCCAAAAACACTTTTGACGGGACCGGAGCAGCTAGAAAACTGATTGCCTGCATTCTGGAACTGAACCAGAGGTTCGGTACTAATTATATTATTGACGTACTTACAGGCTCAAAAAATAAAAAAATTAAGCAAAACCGTCATGAAAAATTGAAAGCTCACGGCAGCGGTAAGGAATTTACAAAAGAGCAATGGAGGTCACTCGCTTCCGAAATGCTGAACACCGGGCTTCTGGAGGTCAGCGGGGCTCAGTATCCTGTCCTGAAACTGAACGCTATGAGCAGGAAAATCCTGAATGGCTCTGAAAGCGTTGAACTTGTCTGTCCTGATGGCTTTATACCCGGAGCCGAAGAAAATTTTGTGCTTCCGGCNNCTGAGGAAGCAGATTGCCTTAAACAAAAACCTTCCTCCGTACATTATTTTTTCCGACACCAGCCTCAAAGAAATGGCTTCAAGGCTCCCGCGCACTCCTGAGGAGTTCCATTCTATTACAGGGGTAGGAGACCATAAACTTCGGAAATACGGAGACGATTTCCTTAAAGAGATTAAAGATTACTGCAGGGATTACGACCTGGTGCCTGAAAAAAAAGCCGAAGATGAAATTAAAGTTCCCTGCCCTGAAGGTATAAAAAAAGAATTAGAACAAGAACTGGCCGTATCCTCAGGTATCCCTTTTAAAGGCTCACAGGATGTACGTAGCCTGACAGCAAAGAAAATAAAGTATCTGGATATGAGCATTCAGGATTGGTCGGAAGCAGATCTTTCTGATAGCCCTGATAATACGGGCATTGAAAGTGATTTTTCCAAACCGGATAATGATATTCTCAAAGCTGAAATCTCACAAAACGGGCCTCAAAGTTGCTCCTTTAAAGCAAACTGCTCTGATATAGATTTTTTTGAAGCCTCTTCTTTTGATGAGGGTTCTGTTGGGACGGATTTAGTCGAGATGAATTCTTTCAATATAGAATCTGTTGAAACAGACTCGGAAAATGCCGGGTTTTCCAGAGTCAGCCCTCTTAATTCGGATATCTTTGATGAGGCATCTCTTAAAAATACTTATTCGCTTCATGTGCAGGGGCTGGATATCGGTGAGATTGCAGAAATCGAAGGCATTCCTGTAAAAGATGTTTATAGGCAGTTTGAGAAATTAATACTTGCCGGCAGAATCAATAAAATTGAAGGACTTATACCTCCGGAAAGGCAGAAACAAATAACTGAAGCTGTGGAAGAGCTGGAGGCGGAAATCGACTCTCTTATCAGGTTAAAGGCAGGAAAAAACTGTCAGGAAGAGGAGCTTAAACTTTTAAGAGCTCTCCTCCTGTCCAGATCATTTCGTTCAGTCTGAAGTGCTTGAAAGCAGCTCTTTTCCATAAATTACTTTGTTCTTCCTGTCGCTTATAATTACTTTTCATATATATTTATTAACACTGTTGTGCCCTATGTTCTTCTATATATAAAAAAGTTTCAGAGCTGTCTATGTCTTTTACCTGGATATAAACATGTTATTTAAAAGAGTCCTGTAAAAGAGTAAAACTGGATTAGAATTTTAGTCATTATGTAGTAAATAAGGTCCCCGACTAAAACTGCCAGGACGAAACTCACTGTTAAGGGAACCATGAAAGGCAGGCCTGGGGTTACCCAGATAGTATTTTCAAGGAGCCCATCTTTTTCGTGCGCCTCGAGTCTGGAGAGAATATTATGATTTACAGTGATCCCTCTGCCTGCAAAAGAGGGGTTTAACTTCCCGTTGTTCAGCTCAAAACGTTCAGCTAACCGGATATGCNNGTAAAATGGTTTTTTGAGCATTACAGGTGTATAATGGAAAAGATTGTAGCAGAAAATTCCTAAAGGAACAGCAACAGTAAAAAGAAAGGCATTTTCAAGGACAGTAAATGAGAAGAGTCCTGCAGGTGGTATTCCCAGTAAAGGAAAATTATATCCGTAAAGTTCAAGAGCAGGGTAAATAGGGAAAAGAGTTCCTATCACTATCAGGGCTTTTGCGTCCGCACCCCCGAAAATCCTTATTCTGAAAAGCATATAAGCCAGGAAAAAGCTGGAGAAAAATGAGAAGATTAAATGGAAAAGGAAGGGCGTTCCTCCGTTTAAAGCCTCATAAAGTAAGAAGCCTGATAGGGTAAGAAGCATAAGCTTCCATACACGATTCGGAACCCTGCGGGTTCTCAGGTCCAGGTAGGAAGAGTAAAAGAAAAAAGGCAGGGAAATTGCCAATTTCAAAGCTTCTATCATATGTATTGTTCTGCTCTCTTGTTTTCTGTATTTCTCCGTTTATAGCCTTTTTTTCCTGCTGGTTTTTATTATTTTCCGTATAGCTTTTTTAATTCGATTTACACTTCAGGGCTCAATTGCATATTACTTCTACCTTTCTCAATGTTTTTCCCATTTCTTAAGTTCAAGGATCTCTGAAAGGGTTCCACCCCTCCGAATTTCATCAAAGAGCCTTTTTTCTGTTTTATTAACTTCCTTTGCCCGCCTTGCAAGTTCGTAGGCACGTTCTTTTGGAACAACCACAACCCCGCTTTCATCACCTATTAGATAATCTCCGGGTTTTACAATCTGGCCTCCACAGGTGATCTCGGCGTTAATTTCCCCAAAGCCTTTCGGGTCTCCTGCATTTGGAACCGTATTACTTGTATAGATCGGAAGCCCGAGGTTTTCAATTTCGTCGATATCCCTTGCAGCTCCTTCTATTACCACGCCTGCAATACCTTTATTCAGGCTGCTCAGGGTTGCAAGACCTCCCCAGCAGGCAATATCCTTGCTTTCATTGTAAATTACTATTACATCTCCAGGTTTAGCAATGTCTATGGCTTCGACCGTCTTTGCCCAGTCGCCGGCAAAAGCCTGTACTGTAACTGCCGTACCTACCATTTTTCCTCTTACGATAGGATGGATACCTTTCATCGCCCCTTTTCTGTGCATTGCATCCGAAATATTTGAGGTTGAGACCTCCTTAAAGATCTCCCTTATTTCCTGGTCTACAGTCCCCCTATCTCTTATATCCACAGACCCGGGAGAGTCCACACTCTTCCTTATTTTCTTTGCAGCTTCGGTTACATTGTCAGAACGGGTTATGTTTCCTCCGACTATTACAATCCTGGCACCCGCCCTGACCGCCTGAGCCGCGCTTTCTGCATCGAGCCCTCCGGCTACTGCCAGCTGAACACTTACTTGTTCTGAGATTTCCATTAAGATGGATACGGGGTCTTTTCCAATCATTTGCTGGTCTATGCCCACGTGAACGTTCACATAGTCTACGCCTAGAGCTTCGAGTTCCACTGCTCTTTTCACAGGGTCCGGAGCTGAAATCAGGTCTGCCATCAGCCTGACTCCGTATTTATGGGCTGAGCGGAGCGCATCAAGGACTGTAGAATCGTCAGCACTGCCGAGAACAATAACAACATCCGCACCGGCTTTTGCAGCCATTTCCACTTCCATGGCTCCGGTATCTACGGTTTTCATATCCGCAAGGATTGTTCTTTCAGGAAAAGCTTTTCTCATGATGCGGATTGCATTCATACCCTCGCTCTTGATCAGGGGAGTCCCTATTTCGATCCAGTCCGCCCCTCCTGCGACTGCTTCCTTTGCAATCTCTACTGAGCGGTCAAGTTCCAGAAGATCAAGTGCTACCTGAATTATGGGAACGATAATATCACCTCTATCGGAAAACCGAAAAATACGAAAAGCTGAATTTTCTTATCGGTTTTCCTTTTTTATTTTTTAATTTAGTTAATGTTCAAAATTATTATACTTTTAAATTTTTACTGGACATTTAAATTTTTATTGGGCATTTATTATCTTTTTGATTCATTTATTAATCCTGCTCATTTGTTGCTATCCATTTTTTAGTATGTGAGTTCTTCATTATTTATGTTGTTTTTTATTCTGGTTTTTTCTCGTGGAAATTCCTGTCTTAAAGTTTCGGTTCTACATCCCAAGTGCGGCACTAAACAGTTGTAAATTGTTGCCACAAAAAATTTTTGACCAGGAAGGACATTTAGTTTTTGGGGATATATTTTATGGAAAGGAGCTTTAAAGCGAACGAGAATGAAAATTCTTCTCAAAAATATATTACGGACGCGGAACGCAAACAGCTATTGTCTGCTTTACATTGCCGCCTTTTCTGGGTTGGGCAGCATATCCCGGATTATGTAGAGTTTGAAGGAAAAAGATACCCTCTTCATAATTATGTATGGGAAATGATTCAGAAAGAGAATCTCACCTCAGGGGAAAAGTCCCGAATAGATAAATGCATCGATATTATTTCGGCAAAAGAGAAGGAGGACGAAAAATACCTTGAAGAGAAACCTCTTACTGAAGATGAGGCAAAATCCCTGTACCACGAGACTGCAGGTCTTCTGCGTGCAATAATGGACCTTAAAGAAATTGAGAGCGGAGCTCTTAAGGAGAGCACAAAACGCTTTCAGGAGCAGTTTATCAGCCAGAGGGTCAGGGATGCCAAGCTGTGGCTTGAATTCATTAAGAACGTATCAAAGTAAAACCGCACATTTGAGGTGCGGATCAGGTTTTACTGCTGCAGTATTGACTTGGAAAATTTCGGAGCAAAGGTTATATCTCTGGTCATCATTTATGAAAAATGGATGTTATTCAAGAACCGGCACGTCATCTCAATGAAAGATTTTTCGCGGGAAGAGATCAATTATGTTCTGGATACCGCAGAAAAACTTGAACCTGTAGCCCGGGGCGAGGAAAGGTCCAGGCTGCTGGATGGAAAAATTGTTTCTCTACTTTTTTTTGAACCAAGTACAAGGACAAGGCTATCTTTTGAGGTTGCTACAGAGAGACTCGGAGGTCAGGTCCTTAATCTGGGATCAGTTGAGGCAAGCTCTGTTATGAAAGGGGAAAACCTTGCTGATACTATCCGTGTGATCAGTAAATATGCTGACCTTATTGTGCTACGTCACCCCCTCGACGGATCAGCACGGATGGCTGCGGAGTTTGCAAGCGTCCCTGTTATTAATGGAGGAGATGGCTCTGTCCACCACCCTACCCAGACTTTTCTTGACCTTTATACAATCCGCAGAGAAAGCCACCTTGAAGGCTTGAAAATTGCCATGGCAGGAGACCTGAAATATGGGAGGACTGTCCACTCCCTCTGCCATGCGCTGTCTCTTTACGGAGCAGAAATGACATTCGTTTCCCCTCCAGAACTCAGGATGCCCCCTGAGATTGTCCGGGATCTTCAGAAGAAAAAAATTCGCGTAAAGGAAACGGACTCTCTTGAAGAAATTATAGGTGATGTAGAAGTTCTCTACATGACAAGGGTGCAGAGAGAGCGTTTTCCCGATCCTGAAGAATATGAGAAGGTTAAAAATAGGCTTAAGGTTACTGGTGAGCTTTTAAAATCCGCAGATCCGGGGCTTAAAATCCTTCATCCTCTTCCGAGAGTTAACGAGATTTCTCCTGAAGTGGATTCTACTCCTCACGCACGCTATTTCGAGCAAGCTTTCTATGGGGTCCCAACCAGGATGGCTCTGCTTGCTCTGGCAATGGGGGTGATTGAGTGAAAGAAAAAAGGGATTTGAAAATCCAGGCAATTGAGAACGGGACTGTTATCGATCATATAAAAGCCGGACAGGCTCTGAATGTCCTGCGCATCCTGGGAATTTCCAGCGCTTTTCGTGCAACTACAAGTTTTGTGATGAACGCTCCCGGAGCTCGAGGCAAAAAAGATGTTGTTAAGATCGAAGGCAAGGAACTCAGTGTAGAAGAGCTTAACAGAATAGCCCTTATTTCCCCTAAAGCTACAATCAACATCATAAGGGATTTTGAAGTAGTTCAGAAAAATAATGTAGTGCTCCCGTCTTATGTGGAAGGAGTTGTTCGCTGTACTAACTCAAATTGTATTTCAAACAGCAGTGAACCTATAAAATCCAAGTTTTCAGTGCTGCAGTCCGAAGAAGAGGGGGTTTCTCTCCACTGCCTGTATTGCGAGCATGTGATCTCTGAAGAGATTGCAGAAAATTTACGATAAACAAAGTCAGAATGCCCGTCACCTCAGTGGCGGGCTGAATACTGTCAACTTCCATAACTACTTTTTTAATTTATCATTAACTTATATCTGCGGACAAAATTGATATCATTTTTAATGTAATATTATTTTTAATGTAATATTCTTTTTTAATGTAATATTCTTTTTTAATGTTAAAAGTCTGTAACTACATGGGCTGAAGCCTGCAAAAAACCAAGGAACACTAATAAATAAGCACATCTGTGGCTGCCGGCTTGTCTATAATTGGGCTTTGGAACAGAAAATTAAAACTTATGAACAGCCTGGGAAATCTATTAATCATACGGGCCTGGATAAGCTTCTTCCTGCACTGAAAACTGAGAAATCTTTCCTGAAAGAAGCTAATTCTCAGTCACTTCAGGGTATTTTCGGTTTAAGGAATTCCAGTTAACTTCATTTTAACTTCATTTTAACTTCATTTTTAAGATTTTCATAAGAAAAGCACATTATTTAGGAATATCGCTCATAAAATATATTAAAAATTGGTGTAACCGGAAGGAAAATCCGGATCCGGTTAATAGTTTTTTATTTCGCTTCTGTCCTGAAACCCCCGAAAAACCGGTGGGGGAGTATAATGTTATTGTGTATTTATATGCCCGATTGCAGGTTTATAACTTCATCAGTCTGTTTCAGAGCAGACCATTGTTGTAAGCATCAAGTTTCTTATACAGGTCTTTTCCTGATGGGATTGAGCATTTTGCAAAGTAGGTACTGTCCTGCCATGCTGCACTGCTCGCCTTTACGCCTGTAGAGGAGTATTTATCCATCCACTGGTCTGCATCTGCAATTGTAGTCTTTATCTGGCATGAAGGGCATTTGGCAGCTACATCCAGTTTGGCTGCTACAAGTGCGTCGAACATTGTATAAGTTTTGTCTCCCTTCACAGTCATCTGCATAATTTCTATTGCGTGTGCCCTGGTATACACAGTGTTGCCGATTGTAATACGTTCTACGGGCCATGCTTGCGGATGATTTTTCCATTAGCCAGTGCTTTTACATTCGTTAGTTCCGCAGTCACAGGCGGCTGCAACCCCATTCAACGCAATTAGACAAATTGTCAGTAATAGGATTCTGGTCAAATACCTCATGTTTTAGGCATCAGGAGGCCGCTTTTTGAAGCCGCAAAAATAAACTAGTGTTAATTGGTTAGAAATTCCTTTTATCTTTTATATTTGCCAATAAAAAAAATTCTGAAAACTGAATTTAAGTAAAAAAATGCATATAGAAATCTCGAGTGCAATACGGCAATTCTGAGGATTTGCTGATTTTATAGCTTTGGCTTCCCATAGTATAAACGGCAGTATACTATCCAAATTACAAATCTTTTCAGTTATACTCGGATAAAAACGGAAATTGAAGAAATTGAGAAAATAATGTGAGTTAGAATCTGTGAGTTGGGAGCATAGAATTAGATTATGACAGGGATTGGAATTATAACTGAAAGGAGAATGATATGTTACTTAGTCGATTTTCTGTCACTTAGTCGATTTTCTGTTACGGGAAAAAATACTCCTTTTTGATCCAAAACATTCCAGATATTTGTTTTCTGAACTTGTAAGATCAAAAAGGCTTATATTTTATTTTCCACTTGATTGTTATCTTTCCTTAAATTTCAGTTTTTTGTTTTTTTAATGGAGTTGGGTTTTTAATAGTTTCCGTTATTAAACTGGTCAAGCGTCTCAGCCCAGGAGATTGCCTCGGGACTGGTTGAAGGACTCACTTTGTTTGTCTGACCAGCCAGCCATTCTTCAGACTTTTTGATTATGTCCAGTAGTTCGCTGAGTTCTGCCGTTTTCGGGCACGCCCCGTTTTCAACGTTTAACCTGGCTGCAATGAGTTGATGGGCCAGTATCATACGGGCATCATTCTTTACAGGCTGCTTCAACACATCGTTGATCAATGCATCTTTACCGTTATAGGGTATGTCTCCGATCTTTAATGTGAATGGGTCCATTGGTGTGGTCGGATCATCGAACCAGGCATCCGGATGATTCTTCCAGTAACCCTGAGTGAGGGGCTGTTTGCAGACTTTCTTGCAGAGGCCCGCATCCCATACAACATCGTAATTACAGTGAGGGAGGTATGTGTAGTTCACAAATCCGTAATTCGTACTATTTGTGGATGCATCGCTGTCTCCTCCCATAGGACTGAAGAAGTAGCCTGCGGGAGCTATAAATTTCACGGTGTAGTTACCTACATAGCCATCTCCGAAAGTGTAGTAGCCGTTAGAATCCGTTGTCGTATTCTTCAGGTACTTTACAGGCGGCTCGCCAGATGTCAATTGCTTATATAATTCTACCCTGACGCCTTCAAACCCGGGCTCTACCGTATTCCTGATTCCGTCGCAATTCTGGTCGTACCATACGGTGCCGTTAATAACTCCGGCTGTTGCAACCCCACTAAGTAAAATTAGACACGCCGTAAGTAATACTATTTTTGTCAGAGATTTCAAGTTTTTCCTCCTTTTTTAGTGCGTCGGGAAACCAAAAGACTTCCTGCTCAGCTTGAAAAAAACCAGCTGATCTTCTTCATTTCTTTCCCGAGAATTTTGTCTCTAATTTTCTAATAACCAGTCAGCCTTAACTTTCCCATCAGCTCTAAGCTTCTTAATTATTTAGCGTTTTTCTGTATATAGTTTACAAATGAGTAATGGGCGACCTTCCCTAATAAATATATGGATTTGTTTATAAAATCAACTCATTTTTTTATAAAGGTTAAAACTGTATTCTGAGACCTGAATAGAAAAGAATATGAGACCGGCAGATAAATCATAAAAGTATATCCGGATTTGAGGTAAAAATTTATGCTGGAAGATAAGAAAAAAACAAACATGACAGAATACCTTGATTATCAGGAGCGCAACAAACTCCTCTGGAGCCTCAG
>DUIO01000226.1:16909-17111 GCA_013330315.1 Methanosarcina sp.
CTTTTATTTTCCTTTCTCTTCTTTCTCATTTCTGAGAACCGCTATAAGTTCTTCCGGCTCTTCGATATAGAACTCCAGATTTAAGTCTGAGTGCGTAGTAACTTTAAGGGCCTGTTTATAGGGCGTTAAGAGCTCTAAAATATAATAAAGTGTAAGTAGAAATGCAACTACCAGGAACTCCCCTAGAAATAGGGTTAGTTTT
>DUIO01000334.1 GCA_013330315.1 Methanosarcina sp.
TGAATAAAAAGAAGTTGAATAAAAAGAAGTTGAATAAAGAGAAGTTGAATAAAGAAGTTGAATAAAGAAGTTGGATAAAAAAGTTGGAGAAAATAAAATCCCTAATTAACAAGGTTCGAACAAAATAGTTTGAATTAATCAGGTCTCCCTCTTATTTTTTCGGTTTATTTTGAGGAGTCGATAATAGTTCTGAGTATATGTCTACAGTTTTCTTTGCGTGGGCTTCCCAGGTAAGGCCTCGCTGGATTATACTTTTACGCCCAAACTTCCCCATCTTTTCTCTTCTGCTTTTGTCTTCAAGTAATTTATTTATTTTTTCTGATAACTGGGTAGGATTTTTTGCATGGACAAGATAGCCAGTCTCTCCATCGAGCATTAATTCGGGGATTCCTCCTACATCAGTTGCCACGACCGGGATTTCGCATGAAAGAGCTTCAAGAATTACATTTGGTCTCCCCTCTGAAAGGGAAGGGAGAACCAGTATATCCGACGCTGAGATCAAGAGTGGAATATCTTCATGGTTCACGGGGCCCGTAAATTTAATAAAATCGGCGATCTTCAGTTCTTCTGCCCTTTTTTCCAGACTTTTTTTGAGCCCGTCGTCCCTTCCTACCATGTAAAGATCAGTGTTTGTGTCTACAAAATTTTTTGCAGCCTCAATAAGGTAATCCACACCTTTTATTTTTCTCAGGGCTCCTATAAACAGGACAATCTTTTTTTCCTGAGGAAGGTTCAGAATAGTTCTTGCGTGCTCTTTTCCCGCAGGTTTGAATATTTCCGTATCTACGCCGTTAGGGACTACATGTATTTTATTCTCGTCTATCCCGAGATTAATTATATGGACCTTTAAATCTTCACTGACTGAAAGGATTTTGTCGGCAAAATTCATGGCTTCTATAATCTGTTTTGAAGTATAGGTGCCTTCGTAGGCGACTTTCCTTTCTATAGTACCAAGGGCGCTTATCACCAGAGGGATTTTCCATTTTTTTGCAAGTCCCATCACCCCGTATCCGTCAGGGTATGAAAAATGCGCATGAATTAAATCAGGTTCTGGCTTTATGTTTTTTATGGCATAACTGGATACGAAGTGAGAGTAGGAAAAGCCGGTTATGGGGTAAAAATATTTTTTGGGAATAGCATAGAGATAACGCGGATAGTGAAGGTCGTATCTTTTTGTGTGCTCAATTCTGGGCAGTTTAGAAAAATTGTGATACGGAAAGGCAGAAAAAGGAAGCACAAAAGCTTTTGGGGATATAACCGTCACGTCGACTCCCTGGTCTGCAATTGAATCTATGCTCTGTTTTATAAACGTTCCAAGTTGAGGATAATACCTGTTAGGAAACTCCTGACATACTTCCAGCACTTTCATAATTATTTTCCTTTCTTAATTCGGATGCCTCAAAAACACACAATGGAGAGAATTTCTCATATAAATATCTCTCTATAAAACGCGTAAAATTATCTTTTTGCTTGCAGGCTCCTTATCTGCCTTTCGATCTATAAAATTTAGTACCTGATCCATGGGATAAACTAATTAACTACTATTACTATTCAGGTAACGGGCAATCATGTTTAAAAAAGTAAGTAATATTTTCCTGGTCTACTACAGTTCTTTCACTACAAAATCAGGCTCGAACGTACATATACTCGAACTTTTAAGGAATTTGCGAAAATACACGGATGTGAGCCTGTTCGCGCCGGGCCAGAAAGGTATAGATAATAATTTTTCCGGAATAAAGTATGTGCCTGTAGTGGATAATAAGTATCTTATACAGCCTTCTTATGAGTTGATGCTGTCTTTTTATTTTCTTTATTCATGCATAACAAACAGGCCTGATGTGATTTATCTCCGTCAGAATTCTTTTCCGTTCTTTCCTATTGCTCTTTGCAAAATTTTGAAAATCCCTTCAATAGTAGAGGTTAACGGGCTGGTTATGGATGAAATTAAAGTAAGCCCGAACTCGAAATCCTTTGCATATCGGATTTTCTCTTACCTGGCGCTTCGGTCTGAAAGGTTCAATTACAGGCAGTGTGACAGGATAGTCTCAGTTACTGATAAGTTAAAAGATGAACTTGTCAGGCTATACTCAATCCCTGCAGAAAAAGTTCTTGTAATTAACAACGGAGCAAATACCGATATTTTCAAGCCTATGGACAAGAATCAGTCAAGAATCAGGCTCGGACTTGATAATTCCAAAAGGTATGTATGTTTTGTCGGGCATCTTGCAGCCTGGCAGGGAGTTGAGTTCCTGATTTATGCTTCACGTATCATTCTGGAAAAATATCCAAACNNTGATACCCGCTTCCTTATTGTAGGGGACGGGGTCATGAAGGATAAACTGATAGAGATCGCCTCAGATATCGGGTTTGCGGATAAATTCATTTTCACCGGGAGAGTCCCTTATGAAGAAGTCCCGATATATATCAATGCAGCTGATGTTTGTGTTGCTCCTTTTATCAAAGAAAGGAACTCAAATATAGGGCTCTCTGCTTTAAAGACATACGAGTACCTTGCATGCGGAAAACCTATCGTAGCGAGCAGTATATCAGGTGTCAAAGACCTGATTGACCTTTCAGGAGGCGGGATTTCAGTACTCCCCGAGAACCCGCAAGAACTGGCTAATGCTGTAGTAAAGCTGGTANNCAGAGTCGCAAGAAAAATTCTTGATATATGCAATGAGATTGTTTGATAGCTTTTCCAGGTTTGACTCGATGAGCGCTGAGGCCAGCGAGAAGCCTCCTTCCTTATGAGCGAAGCGAACAGGGAGGCGGATGAAAGTGTAGCCTCACACAATAGTTAAAATCACTTTCAAACTTGATTAACTACTTTTAGTTTAATGTATTTATTTCTTTAAAACGTATAATTTATAGTATGCTGAAAGCCTGCAAGTACCGAATCTACCCGAACAAAGATCAAACGGAAAATATAACAGTTCATTTTGGTGCATGTAGATTTGTCTATAATTG
>DUIO01000229.1 GCA_013330315.1 Methanosarcina sp.
ATTTCCTTTCTCCTGTTTCCGGAACTTTTCCTTTTTTTATTGTATTTTCATGCCAGTATTCTGACATGTGTTTACAGCATAATTAGGGGGAATCATCACATATACCATAACCGACGGAAATTTTTTCCTGATTTTTACGAGACAACCCGAGGTCCAAATTTTTGAGGGCGCTGCGGGGCTTCCTGTCTTCATATTTTTCAGGCTTTTTTATTTGGATAAACGGGCTCTAAATTTTCGAAGCAAATTCTAAGTAACTGCCACAACATTTTTTACGCAGTCTCTGCTCAAGAACAATCTTACTTTCTTTGAACAATGACATTATTCAGATAAAGCCAGTCAAAAATTTCAATGTTCATATTTACTTTTTCAACCTCACATACTTAAATTATATATCTAGTAGAGGTTCTGCCAGCTGCCTTGAGTCTGGCTAATGATGCTGTTTTCTCTTTAAATTTGGCATCTCTCTTTTACTTCTAAAATTATATTATCTAGACTTACTTGCGTTTTAAATTATTCATCCAAACTCTTTTATATATATCCGCGTATCGGTTATCTCCAGATATGGCGCAAACTCTTCCTCTTATTAAGGCCGTATGAAATCTTATGGGAATATGTGTTTTATTCGCTCCATACGGGCCTTTCAGTGCCGCATGATACAGATATCCTATATTTAAAAAAAGAGATAGAAGTGGTTTGAATGCAACCTGAGTTAATAGATATAGTATTTCGTTCCCAGAAAAGAAGGGATCTTCTTTTACTCTTAGGAGAAGAACCCAGAACTATGGAAGAAATTAAAGTCCTCCTTGATGTTTCTCCCACAGCTATCTTACCTCAGATCAAAAGACTTACGGACAGCAGCCTGGTTATTCAAACAAATGGCAATTATGAATTGACAGATATTGGAGAACAGGTATTCAAAAAGGTCAGGTCTCTTGTTGATGTCCTTACTCTTGTAGAAAAAGACAACTACTGGATAGAACACGACCTTGACGGGATTCCTCAGTACCTTCTTGACAGGATAGGGGACATTAAGGGCTGTAATCTTGTCAAAGCCGATCCAAGCCAGATCTTCGAACCGAATACCGAACTTCTGGACTTCTTCGCCTCTTCTCGTTACCTTATGGTATTTTCTTCCTTTTACAGGCCTGAGTTCTTACCCCTTTATTCAAAGCTCGCAAGACTTGAGTCAGAAGTTTCCCTTATTTTTACGGAATCGGTGCTCGAGAAGTTCCTGCACAATTATGAAAGGAAAATAAGGAAATTTGCCACAATGGAAAATACCGAACTTTCTGTCTGTAAGGATGGTGTGAAAATTGCCGAGCTTATCGTCTCTGACCGCGGGATGATGATCTCCCTCTTTGACAGCCAGGGAAGGTTCTACCATGAATATATGTACTGCTCCGAACCTCAGGCTATCTCCTGGGCAAGAGAACTTTTTGATTTCTATAAATTAAGGGCATTAAAAGTCGATGGCGAGAAAAGTATTGACAAATTTATGTGCACATCAGAAAAAGGATCTTTCTTTGGGTCTGAGATGTTAAATCTTCATACTGATGTATCTAAGATACTGATGTATCTGCAACACTAATTTGTCTAGCATACTATTCACTCAATTATCTAGCACGCTCCGCATTTAATTGTCTAGCATGCTACGCATTTAATTGTCTGGCACACTAGACACCTAAAGTACTCCTGTATCAACAGGTTTAATACGGGCTTAGAAGTTTTAATCCAAAAAACTGAGAGAAATTATCCGGAGTAACTGCAATTATTCCAATAGCTGGAAATTCTTCAGAGCACTTGAAATTCTTCAGAAGGAACAATAGCCCTTCACTCTGAAATAACTCTGGATAATCTGAATCATCCCTGTTTAATCTCAACTCCTTTCCGGAGGGAGGCTGAATCGAATGAGTATGGAACTGCAGTTAATAGATACTATTTTCTTTTCGGACAAAAGGAAAAACTTGCTTCTGCTCCTGAAGAATGGGCCAAAAACAATCGAAGAAATCAAGACTGAACTTGAGGTCAGTTCCAGCCCTATTATGGCTCAAATTCGTATCCTGCTTAAAGACGGATTGCTGGTGCAGAGAGAGGATAGTTATGAGCTCTCTGTAAAAGGAAAACTTATAGTTCCCAAAATGGAACCACTTCTCTCTACCTTCAAGGTCTTTGACGATAACCATGATTACTGGGCAAGGCAGAACCTGCGTACTCTTCCTTCTCACTTGCTGGACCGAATTGGAGAACTGGGTGCCTGCAGGGAACTTGTACCTGAGAGGACTCATATTTTCGATTACCCGCCGGAAATTATGGATCCTCTTTACAGGTCCAAAAAAGTAATGGAAATCTCTTCATTTTTCCGCCCCGGATATCCGGGTCTTTATCTGGACCTTGCAAAAAAGGGGATTGAAGTATCTCTTGTTCTTGAGAAGCCGATATACAGGAAACTGGTTCGTGATTACAGGAAAGGGGTAGAGGAGTTCCTGAGTATGGAAAATACTTACCTCTTTGTTTGTGACGATAAAATTGAGCTTGCTTCCAGCATTATTACTGACCGTTTTATCTCTTTATCCATGATATCTAAGGACGGAAGGTATTATAATCACGAGATGGTCAGCTTTGAGAAAAGCGCCCTTGAATGGGGTAAAGAGCTTTTTAACTATTATAGGGACATGTCTGAACGCATCACACAAATTTAAGCGGGTATAAGAACTTACTATAAACACTATAAATTCACTTTTTTTAGGCTCTATAAATTAAAGTAACCTTAAAACCCAGCTTTCCTTACTATGATAAAACGAAGTTTTCCTCCTGTTCTTGATGATAACACTGAAGTTTTAATTCTGGGTTCTCTTCCCGGAGACGAATCGTTAAGGAGACAGCAATATTACGGTCATCCCGGCAATGATTTCTGGAGGCTTGTAGGTAATGCGATCGGAGAGAACCTTCAGGACATGGACTATGAAACAAGACTTAAAACTCTGATACGCCATAGAATCGGGCTCTGGGATGTTTTTAAAGCCGGAAAGAGAGAAGGAAGTCAGGACTCAAATATCAGAGAAGAAGTAGTGAATCAGTTTTCTATATTAAAAGAGATGACTCCAAAGCTAAAGCTGGTATGTTTCAATGGTAAAACGTCAGGAAGATACGAGCCTGTTCTGAGAGCAATGGGCTATCAGACAAAGGTCCTGCCCTCCTCAAGTGGAATAAACCGGAGGAACGTAAAAATGAGGGAATTAGAGTGGGAATCTGCTCTGAAAAGTTAAAAACAATCCTTTTCAGTCGCTTCACTCTCTTCCCTTTTAGAGTAATATAATTTTTGTTGCAGAATTAACTCAAAATTAATTTAAAACATGAATTCCGACTTATCGGAATTTTTCGGTTTCTTCAGGCTCATTCGACCTTTATGGCTCCTATGGGACAGGTCTCTTCACAGGCACCGCAGTCCACACATTCATCTTCATCCACGACTGCACAGCCTTCATCCTCATCAATAATTATTGCTTCTACGGGACACTCGTCCACACAGCTTCCACAGCCTGTACATTCTTCTTTGTTGATTTTTGCTGCCATTACTTTCAACTCCTTATTTCATTTTTCTTTTTTNNTTTCAACGAGGTAAGTTTCCCATTCTTTCTTTTTCCCGCTGGCTTCAAGTGTTTCTTTTATTTTGCGGAAGTATGCCGAAGCCTCTTCATATGAGCCTACCTTTGTCTCGGAAATCAGCCTTTCTGCAAGCCTTTTCCATATCTCAAGTGCAATTTCCGGATATGTTTCTTTTACCGCGTTTGCAATTTCGCTTTCGGAAATCAAATGTCGGTACCCTTCGGCTTCCTCTCCCCTTTTTTCAAGCTCTTCATACCAGTGTACCGCTTCATCCGAATTTCCCTCTTGAATTGCTATCTTTATTAAGAGGTCGAAAACCGGAGGTTTGACCTTCTTTAACGACCCGGTCTCCAGAAGCCCTGTTCCCGGAAGAACGCCTGGAAGGATTGAAAGTTTCTCCTGTTCTTCGATCTTTTTATCTTCAGCCTGGCCTGTTTTGACCTGACCGACCGGAAACTCCCCGTTTCTCAGGTATTTATGCACAGCCTCCCGGATTTCCTGCCATTTCCTTGCTTTTCTAGCTGCTTCTCTCATTCCTGAATAGTTAGCCATATCAAGAGACCTGAAGAACTCTTCCATTTCAAGGGCAGCTACAAAAAGCCAGTCTTCTTCCTTTTCTTTAATTTCAAGCAGGATCTGCCAGAGCTGGTGAGCGATTTCAGGCTCGTGTTCCCCTACCTCTTTGATTCCCCTGTAAATCCATTCTTCTGCTTTCTCTTTCTGCCCTGAATCAAGCAGCACTCTTACCAGCCTGACATAGTTGCCCGTTTTTTCTGCTTCACTTTCACAGATAGGGATTATCTCTTCCGAAAGACCGGCTTTTTCAAGCGCATCTATCAGCCTGTCAACGGCATAGTCTCTCTGCCAGAAGGAACTATATAAAGGGTTTTCCTGCCTGTCAGCTTCGTCCAGTTTAATTTTCAGGGCTTCTGCAAAGCGCTTCCATTCTGCAGGAGCAAAGTTTTTTTCCCAGAATGTGTACTCGTTAAGTATGTTATAATTGTCTCTCAGTTCTATTTCAAGCATATACAGCATTTTTTCGTGGGCGGGAAGGGATAACCGAGCCAGAGCCTCAAAAACTACGTCCATGCAGAAGGATATTTTTGTCCCTATCTCCCCTTCTTCGTCATAATCAGCAATTTTCTCGTATCTGTCCATTAGCTCTTTTCCAATATCAAGCAGTTCATCAGGGTGTCCGGCATCCAGCAGGCTTTCAAGTCCTACCTGTATATCTAAGAAATCAGGAGTATCACTTTCATAACCCTGGTATTCGGGATCTCCGATTTCTTCCAGAAGTTCATCAAGCTCTGAATAAACTCCCCCAATAATTTCTTCTACGTCTTCTGTTGCAAGGCTTTGCCTCTCTTTGAGGTATTTTCCAAGCATGGTATCTTTTTCCGCAAACGCCACCAGTATTTCGATCAGTTCCTTTTTAGTTAAATGCTGCAGGTACTCGCGTAGAGTCAGGGCTGAGAATCCCTCATTCTCATAGATTGAAGGATTCTCAGCTCCCGTGCGTCCCTGCCTGGCTCTTGCAACAAGCGAGTCTACTTCGGAAGCGCAGGGAACCTCTTCCCCCTGCTCTGCGAGTTCAAGATATTCAAGTATGGCTGCAACTCCATGTTTGCAGTCATGCCCTACAGGGCAGGTGCAGACCGAGCTCAGTTTCCCCTGTTTCAGGGAAACTTCCGTGAAATAATCAGTCGTCCCTTCTACACGGGCTACTAGACCGCCTTCAGAGGTCCGTTTTAATTCTTTTACCCGCTCTTCTTCCTGGTATTTTATCCCTTTTGCAGTTGCTTTCCCGCCTGCCCAGTCCTGCAGGTCACTCCACTTTAATTCCTTAAAAGGATCGGAATCTTTGCTTTCTGATGGCATAAACTATTATCTGGCATCGTGGTATAAAAATAGGAATTAAGAATTGTTTCTTGTGTATGAGATTGTTGTTTTATCCTGTCCCCTTACTCTCTTTTCAAGAAGTCCGTACACTGCAGGGCTGTGGATAACTTCTCCCTTTGCGTTGTAGCGGGAGCCGTGACAGTGACAATCCCAGGTTTTCTCAGCATCNNCAAGGATTGTATCAGTAAGGATCATTGCTGCAGCAGTACCTGCAGTCATACCCCATTTCTTAAAACCGGTAGCAAGATACAGATGCTCGCTGTCCGGAGTAAGCCTGCCAATAAGCGGAACGTCATCTTCAGGCATTACATCTTCAGCCAACCAGCGGTAGTCAATAGAACGTACTCTATATATCGATCTCAACCAATCGTCAAGATGTCTGTAATGCTCGTGTGTGGGATTTCCGTTTCCGGTATTGTGCCCATCTCCAACCACCAGTACCATTTCACCTTTTTCCGTGGGCTGTGAGCGCAAAGACCGTGCAGGTTCTTCCGCATTAATAAACATGCCCTCGGGGAACGTCTCTTCTATATATGCCCCAAGCACGTACGACATCGATTGCTTCAGCTTTTTGAATAACTCTCCGGGCTTATCTATAATCGGGAAACGTGTTGCCTGAATTATATTTTCTGCTTTTATGTTTCCTCTGTCGGTTTTTACAATAACCGGTTCTCCTCCTTCTATTCCGAGAGCTCTTGTTTTCTCAAATATATGACACCTGTCGCCTTCAACTTCTTTTGCAAGGGCACAGAGGTATTTTCTGGGATGGAACTGTGCCTGGCGGTTAAACCGAATCGAACCGTAGGTTTTGAAAGGAAGTGGTAAGTCACCCTCTAATGAAGCCGGAAGACCCAGACTACGGGCTGCATTAACTTCGTCTATAATCTTTTGTGCAGAATCCTGAGTGCCTGCATAGACATAAGCCGGTTTGTGAGAAAAATCGCAGTCAATATCCCATGAACGAACTATATACTTAATCCTGTCAATTGCTGCCTGATTGGACTCAGCATACTGTTTTGCCTTTCCTCTCCCAAACTCTGATATAAGCTGGTTATAGATAAGGCAGTGCTGGGAAGTTATTTTTGCAGTAGTATGTCCGGTTGTACCCGTGATAACCCTGTCTGCCTCTATAACTGCAACGGATAACCCGGCTTCTTTTAAAAGAAAGGCTGAGGTAATTCCGACTATTCCTCCTCCAATTATTGCTACATCAACCCGGATGTCTCCCGGAAGAGCAGGATAATTTGATTCCTTGGTGGTGGCTATCCAGTAAGATTCTGCTTTTCCAGGGAGAGTATATTCGGTTCCACTCTGACCTGTTATTGCTATTCCTCCTTTATTTTCATCCTGGCCTGGATTTTATCAATACCTATTCTGTTGCCTTCTGCACAGTCTTTTCCGGTTGACGTACAGAGCCTCATTTTTTAATTTTCTTTTTCGAGAGCCCGTATACTGCAGGACTGTCAATGACCTCTCCTGTTGCGTTATAGCGTGAACCGTGGCAGGGGCAGTCCCATGTCCTTTCCGCATCGTTCCAGGAAATGATACATCCCATATGCCTGCAGGAAGGATCAAGGGTATGAAGTACTCCGTCCCGGTCTCTATATGCCGCCACTCTTTCGCCTTCTATTTTGACAATCGCACCTCCTCCCGGCTCAATCTGCGATGCCTCTTTATGAGTGGGAAGGATCCGGTCTCCGACAAGACCTTTGGTGGCTTCGACAGCCTGTGAAATAAGAGTTTTTGCTGACTCTACGGGTTTGAACCTTGAAGGGTCATACACTTCTTCCCAGGGGTTGGACTTTCCGACAATCATGTCCGTAATGATCATTGCTGCAACCGTGCCTGTGGTCATGCCCCATTTTTTGAATCCGGTCGCAAGATACAGGTTTTCATTACCTGACGTTTGCCTGCCAATATAGGGAACATGGTCAATGCTCACCGTATCCTGAGTTGACCAGCGGTAATCAATTGAATTCACCGAATAGACGGACCTGACCCATTTTTCAAGATTCTGGTAGCGGATAATTTCGTGTTCTTCTTCGCCTGTTCGATGGCTTTCTCCAGTTACAAGAACAAGCTCTCCCATATCTGTGCTCTGTGAACGCATGGACCGTGCAGGCTCTTCGGCGTTTATGAACATTCCGTCAGGAAAAGGATCTCGAATGTGAACTCCAAGCACATATGAGCGGGACTGGTAAAGGCGCTGGAAAAACAATCCGGGCTTATCATGAATCGGATAATGAGTTGCCTGGATGACTTTTTGCGCAGTTATTGTCCCCCTGTCAGTTGTTATGGTTATGGGATTTTCCCCTTCTATTTTCAATGCTCTTGTTTTCTCAAAAATATGGCAGCCATTCCCACGGATTTCCTCTGCCAGTGCATTGAGGTACTTTGCAGGATGGAACTGCGCTTGATTGTTGAAGCGGACTGCACCGTAAGTTTTGAAGGGCAAAGGCAGATTTTCTTCAAATGAAGCTGGAAGCCCAAGTTTTTGAGCTGCCTTTACCTCATCCCTTATTGATTCAGTTGAGTCTTCCGAGCTAGCATATACGTAGGCAGGCTTACGGACAAAGTCACAATCTATATTCCTTGAGGATATTATCGAAGTTATCTTTTCTATGGCTGCCTGATTGGATTCTGCATACTGCTGAGCCTGTCTTTTTCCGAATTTTGAAAGAAGGCGGTCATAGATAAGGTGATGCTGGGAAGTGATTTTGGCTGTAGTATGACCCGTAACCCCTTTCAGGATACGACCCGCTTCAATTACCGCTATTGACGAAAATCCTGCTTCTTTTAGCATGTAAGCCGCGGTAATCCCAACTATTCCTCCTCCTATTATTGCAATATCAACGCGCGTATTCCCCTGAAGTGCAGGATAGCTGGACTCAGGTATAGTTGCCAGCCAGTATGATTCTGCCCTGCCGGGCAGGATATAATTGAATTCCCTCTGATTTGCCATTATTTCACCAATATTAATTCTTCAGGGTTTCCTTTTTCTTGAGCTATTTTCATTGACCGGCTTAAAAGCAGGCTCCACTCAAAAGTTTACTCAAGTCAGTATAACCCCGTATTTGCAATTCTCCCCATGAATATTCCAGAATAGGTGCTATAAAATTAATTATCTAATTAAATATTATAAAAATCAATAGTAATATTAACTCAGATATTATTGATTCGAATATTCTTGATTCGAATATATGACTTCCATAAAAATATGTATTTGTAACTCACGGAGGACTGAGTAATCTTCCTGAAAACCTGATTTTTGCAGGACCTTTAACAAGTTCAACAGGCTTGTGGACGAAGGGCTCGGTAAAATCAAAAATATCGAGAAAAGTATAGGCGAAACTACGTCTACAGCCGAGGAAAACGCAGCAAGCAGTGAAGAGACCTCCGTAGCGATCGAAGAAGCAGACAGCTTCAATGCAGCAGGTGAGCACGTCCGTGCAGAATGTCAGCGAACTTGCCCGGAGAACAGTTGATATTCTCCTGGAAAATTTTAAAGTCCAGGAGGATATAAAGTCAGTTCTCTTTCTTCTAGAAAAACTCAGGGTTCTGACAGAAAAATGAGCCTCAAAAATCATAAAGTGCGTTGAAATTGAACTCCGTAATACTAAGACATCTGTCAGGATGCACGCCTGGATGCACACCTGGATGCATAGCTGGATATTCACCTGGATATTCGCCAGAATGTACCGTGGGATGTAGTGCCAGGATATTCACGGAATGCCCACCGGAATATTCAGCAGAATATGATACTTTTTATCTCATATCCTGGAAATGCTCTTTTTGATTTCATCCTGATGATCTTCAGTAAAGGTTTTTGAACTCTTTAATAAGCATTAATGATCTCTTTTAAGGTTTATTTTTTATTAAAAGGATTATTAAAGCTTCTTTTTATAATTAAATCGCTTTAATTTCTTTATTCCTGAAAGTAATTTTATATTTTTGCCATTCCATTTCACAACTGTCAACAGGTCAAGACCTGAAGACACACGGAAAACCCAGCAAATAGAACAACCCAACAGATGAAACAGTCCAGAATGAAATAACTCAACAACTCAGCAAACAGACAGCCAGTACGAGACAAGAAGAATACCTCCGGATAAAAAACTGGAAACATGAAAAAAACAAAACAGGAAAAACAGAACGAACAGAAAAAACAGCATACAAGAAATAATTAGACAAGCGGCTGGAAAACGAGAAAATAAAAAATAAAGAAACGAAAAAACGGATTAAAAATTAGTAACGGAAGCGTACTATGAAAATAAAAACAAAAGCGTTAAACTCAATTTACCGTTTTGCCGCGGTAATGATGGTATTATGTGTTATCCCTTCAGGAGTTTTTGCTTCGGAAAACAAACCGGCATTTATTCCTGCAGAGAATATAACCGAAGAAAATTTTGCTGATGTCCAGGCGGAAATGCTTGATTCTATTAGTGAACAAATTGCTGGACTTCAGAGCTTTTATACTAATGTAAGTGAAGCATCCGATGCTTCAGAACTTCAGGAAGTTGTGTCCAGCAACATGCTGGCAAATGGCTGCAGGCCTGATGGAATGGATATGGGGTCCGGCGGTATGGGCACATTGACCGGTAAAATGCCCGGATTTTTTGGCTTTGCCGGGGTTGAGAGTGTAACTGACGAGAACTATACCGATGTCCAGGCAGAAATGGTTGATTTACTTGGAAATGCGACTGAAGTGCTCAAAGCTGAGCAAACAAGCCTTACGGAAGCCGGTGAAGATGACAGGGCTGAAGAGCTTGGGGAAAAAATTGCCGAACTTGAATCCCTGTCCGGAGAAATAAGTGCGGCTTCCGGTGCGGCAGACCTGCAGGACGTTGTATTCACATATATACAGACTCAGGCTGTCAACTCACTTGAAATGAAAATCGGGCACCTTGAAGAGATGGAAAGTAACAATGCAAATACAACTGATGAAAGCATGAGTGAGGAGATCACCAGCAGGATAACAGAACTTAATGCTCTGATTGAAGAAATCAACGGAGCAGGGTCACTTGAGGACCTCATGGAAATCATGTCTTCCTCCGAGGGGGTTCATGGAACCGGTATTGGAGGCCCGATGCATCAAGGAGGCTGTAACTGTCCGATGCCTCCTTCAGGAGTGCAGGACAATAACACTGAAACCAGTGCCGAGTAAACCTTTCCAACTTTGAATATCTGCAAAACGAGATGAAAAGTCAAAAGTCAGGAAGGAGGTAATAAAAAATTAAATAACTCAAAATTAAAAGAAATGGTAAGTTAGAAAAGGAATTGTAAGTTAGAAAATAGATGATAGGGAATTAGAAAAGGACGATGGCTGGATTTATCTTCCCATCACTTTTTCCGGGCAAGTTTTAGATAAGTACCTAGAAATATACCGGGTAAACTTCGCCTCAAATCATATATTACCTGCTAAATTCCTGAATACCCGCCTTTATCTGATTCTTTTTTTCGGAATCAGGTGAAAATTTAACGACCACACCATTAAACAACAAGATCAAAGATCTGGAAACAAAAACCTTACCCGTAAATCATCTATTTTCTCTTTTCTATCTCCCTTATCCTGTTTAATTTTTCCAGTAATGGCCGGTTTATTTAATCTTTTATTGAATTAATTCTCCTTTTTTTAATTTCATATCTTCTGCCTTTTTGCCAATTCTATCCGCCGCTCGTGGGCCATTTTCATCAGNNTTCCAGATGCGCGAAACAACAGCTGAAGGGCATGTCACTGAAAAATGGATACCTTCTTCTGCAAACTCGTATCGCATACTCTCACTCATCCCAACCACTGCGTATTTTGTGGCGCAATAGAGAGCCTGGAAAGGGAACGGTACCAATCCAGCAATGGAAGACGTATTAACAATATGCCCTCCGCCCTGGAGGCGCATGACTGGAAGCGCGGCATTGATGCCGTATATTACACTCCACAGGTTTACGTCAATAATAGACCGCCAGTGTTCAAGTGAGGCGTCAACGGTAGGCATTGTACCCCCTATCCCTGCATTATTAAACAGGATATCAATTCTTCCTTCCTGGGCGACCATGTCCTGGATAGCCTTATCCACCTCCGGCTGCTTTGTCACATCAACAAGCGAAATACGAATCTGCTCGGAATAGGCGTCAAGATTTTTAGCTGCTGACTTCAGGCTTTCTGCGTTCCGACCAGCCATGAAGACTATGGCTCCTTTTTCAAGAAGTGCTTCGCTTATCGCATAACCGATTCCTGAGTTTGCACCTGTTACCAGGCAGCATTTGTCTTTAAAATACTCATCAACCCCTATTTTCATTCCCCCTTTTGCTCTCTAACAATCATTTTTTACTGACTTCTTTGAATACTTTTTACATCCAGATCAAGGTCCTAACTGCCTAATTATTGCCAGACGGGCTATAACATAGGCTATGGGGCCGGTATAAATTACTTTAAATAGAGCCAATCCGTACACCGAAAGCTCTGTAATGCCAAATAAAGAGAACAGGGAGGCTGTTAAAGTCACCATTATCAATACCGCACAGATAAAAAGAACTATGCCCAGTAATGACCCCCGCCTCGGCAATTTCGACATTATCGGCCCGGGCCTGGGAAGTTTTTCATTTTTGAAATGACCTGCACGAAGCTGTCGGTTTATATCAGCTGCCGAGAAAACAGCTACAAGCCAGGTCATCACAATCGATGTAATCACTGTATCAATCAAAATACCGGATAGGGCAATGCTGTCCACATTCCTGTTTATGAGAAATGCTAGCAGAGGGTTTACCACCATATTTATCAGGGCAGCAGCCAGAGCTTGCTTATGAATATAAGAATCAATCGAGCTCAGGCTTACCATACCTCCGCTCCACCGCCAAAGTGGGCAGTGAAGATCTTGCCGGGATCGGCAGTTTCTTCTACATTTGGTATCCTGTATGCTTTTAAGTTCCCGTATCCTGCAGGGACGTATAATGTGAAATTTAGAGGGTCTGCCCCATCAGAGACTGCCTGGAGATATTTTTTAATAGAGTCCGGATGGCTGACCATTTGATCCACGCTACCGGTATAAGCACCTCCGTTTCGGGTCTTATCCGCGTACTGGAATGCTGTGCCGTATAAAGATTGGAAATTGATAGCCTCAGGTGACTGAGAACCATATATACTGTTAGTAAGTTGGATGTAGGTTGCCAGCTGCCAGCTCGGCCACATGCCTTTTCCCCAGTTCATTCCCGGGTTGAAGGGATCTTCGCCTCCCTCTCCAGACCGTGACATATCAAATGCCTGGGTTGCTATCATTACAAGTGAATACTCCTGCATGAAATCATGCCCCTGAGGATTCCAGTCTTTACGGGAAGGCTTGAGGCCAAAATCAGCAATTGAATAAAAAGTCCCTCTGAGCTGGCCGTATTCTTCAGTCAGTGTTATTTCACCGGAACGGTTCAGTAATCTGAAACCCGCAGTCCAGAGCCCTTTTCTCCCGTTCTCGTCGTAATCTATTATCCCGTCATTGCTCTCGTCGAAGCCGTCCATGAATTCCTTTAAAAGTGAGGAGCCAGTCAGCTTATCATGGGCATCCGCATAACTCAGGAGAGTCTTCTGCATGTCCCAGAGCATGCATGAAGGGTTGTAATACATCGTCTTTGTCATCAGCTCCTGAAATTTCCCATCTTCTATCCTTCCCAGGTGTCCTTCCAGAGAAACCAGTGGTGTCTCTGTCAAAGCGTCCCAGCCAACGACATAGTATTTCTGCTGCCCCACACCTCTCGCTTCAGCATAACTGTACAGGTTATACCTGAAAAGAGGTGAATCAAGACCTTCTTCGGTTGTGATGTTTGTCCCGTTAATTTTTGCCACGGGTACATGGTGGACAAATTCCGTGGGCCAGCCGTTCTCTTCCTTAAGCTTTAATGCTTCATGCATGGGTACCGTTTTGAAACAGTATCTTGCACAGAGGAGGTCGAGGGCCACGCAGTCCAGGGACGACCAGACATAACCTTCGGGGATTCTAACAGCTCTGCCGTCCGGATTATGACAGATATTAATCATGTCAATTCCGTCACTGACATGCACCATGAACACATTCTGGTTCTGCACTGCCCTGATAACATCTGCCTGAGTACCTGGCATTCCTGCGGTCTTTGTTGTTATGTATTCCCCTTTCTCATCTTTCACAGGCAGGTTGGTATCATCATCCATTTTGACAATCCACGGCATATGCGGTAGCTCACCTTTATAAAATGGGACCAATCTGGTCGGGCACGCGTATTTCCATTTCCCATCACCCTTATCTTTCCCTTCGCAGGGAGCCTGCGTGGGATAAAGGCCGATGCCCAGGTTCTTGACAGCATTTGTGATAAGGTCCTGGGCATGGATCTTCAACTTGGGGACATTAATAAGGACGCATCCAGGATAGTTTTTAAGGCCTTCACTATCGTTTTGGTCTCCTCCTACTACCACTTTGTGCAGTGTGATTTCTTTGTAATTAGCTCCGTCCGGAACTTCGACTGTTCTCCCCCGGGATACATCTTCGTCAAGTTTGTTCAGGTCGTAGACCATGAGCCGGTCTCCGGCTTTGCCTGGAGGGAAATACCTTCCAGCAACGCTATCCTCGTAGCCTTTCATTGGATCGTCTTGATGGGAGGCAGGATGGCATTCGGACAGATACTTACGGACAAAGAAAAAACCCCAGCCCCCGTAGAAATCTCCACTTCTTCCTTCAAAAAGAGCTTCGGTGGTAATTTCCTTTCCGGAAGTTAGCCTGAAAGCTACCGTCATTAACAGGGCGGAAGTTGAAGCTTCCCCTAGGCTCATCTGATAATAATGTATGCCAAGTCTGTCATGGAACCACCTCATTAGAGCGGCCATAAGGGGCCATTCAGTGCAGATGGAGGCTCCCAGGCCTTCGCAATGAGTCCCTGCATCAATGGCAACCGGGCCTACCAGGTTAGGTTTGAATAACAGTTTCTTGCCAATGTTTATCTGCGACTTTATCTCACTGGAAAAGCCTGTCTCCCGGTCAAGCCAGCACAGAGAATAATCAAGATTGGAGTAAATATAGTCTATTTTCTCGACTATCTCTGTCCAGGCTGCAGTATCATTTTCATTAATTACCTTCTGAAGCAAGCTCGGAACTCCGGAATAAGCTTTTGAAGTATCCATCCTGATGCCAGCGACAGGTGATCCCTTTGAATCGATATCTTTCCTACCTAACTGCGAACCTATAACTGTGTTTTTCGAGTAATCTTCATTTATGATACTCATATTTCTCCCCCATCCATGAGTTTCAAGACTCTCAACGCAATTTAAATATTATACTATATATACAATCTATCTAATATATATTATGAATACTATGTATGTTATAACCTGACATAGCAAAAATACAGTGGGGGTTTGAACATTTTCAGATTTGAAGATAATAAATCTTATAGAATGCCAGCTCACTTTGGTGGTTTTGACTGTCCTGGCCCAGATGCCGCACTTTACTACAGGGATGCAGTTTCTGTAACCTTTACATATAAGACAAATGAAAACCAGCTTTCCAATTATGTACCCGAGGGTTTTGAGCTTTTAAAGCCTGAATTGAATATTTCTTACAGTCAATTTAGAGAGATTGATTGGATGGCAGGAGGAGCGTATAATCTCGTTCAGGTCAGTGTACCAGCCCGTTTCAACGGAAAACGCGACCAGTTGGAAGGACAATTTATTCTGGTAGTGTGGGAGAATAAAACTGCACCTATCCTTGGTGGAAGAGAGGAGACTGGCATTCCAAAGATCTATGCCGATATCGAAGACCTGCATACCGTCCAGCAAAATTACTACACCAGCGCCAGCTACGAAGGAAATACTTTTCTGCGCCTGGAAATGCTTGGGGCAAAGCCTGTGGATGAGCAGACACTGAAGAATATAAAAGGTTCTGTAACGACAATAAACGCCCTGGGGTGGCGTTATATCCCTAAAGTTGGTGCTCCTGGTGCGGATTTGAGCCAGCCTATACTGTACCCTCAGGGTGCTGAGATTTACAGCGCCCTGGCAGGCAGCGGCACTGTAAAATGGACACAATTGAGCTGGGAGCAAAACCCCATGCAATGGCATATTATCAAGGCACTGGCAGAACTACCCATGCTCGAAATGGCTCCTGTAATTATGACGAAAGGAATGGTTATTTTGAAGCCAAATAACGGCCGCGTTCTCGAGTAATTAAAAGCCTTCATCCTGCAGGTTTTTTATATTTCAATATTTTCGAAATAATGTTTTAGGTTTGAAGGGGGACGTTTTTGTAATTTTTTATTTTTCTCTTCTCAATGAGCCCTTTGAAATGAACTTTTCCGGCTCCGGGCAAGAAAATACGGCTTTAACGAAAAGGAATAAGTAGAGATGCTTGAAAACCTCGGTTGAGAAGAGAAGCCCTGGCTACGGGAATGCCTTCTCAATGTGATTACCGGACAATCTACAGAGTATAAGATTGATAATTAGACTGGCAGTTTACGGTAAACTCAGCGAAAAACTAATCGGATATATTACTGTCAGTAATTATACCGCCAACATTTTATACAAGAAGTCCCATATAGTATATTGTTCACAAGGAACCAAGCTGTAAAATGAAGCAATTCAGGACAGAGTAAAATCCGATCTCGGAATCTACTTCATTGACGTGTAAGCTTGAATGTGTAAGCTTAAAATGGAGTAAGTTCAGGACAGAGTAAATCTGATCCCGTGATACCTTCATTGACGTACGAAATTAAAATGAGGAAATTCAGGACGGTTTAATAACCGATCTCGAAATATACTTCATTGGCGCGTAGCTATAAAGTGGGGCAAATTCAGGACAGAGTAAAATCTGATCCCGTAATATACTTCATTTATGGCGTAAACTGCGAAATGGAGCAAATTCGGGACAGTTTGAAAGCTGATCCGCAATAAACTTCATTTACGTACGGGCTTAAAATGAAGCAAGTTCAGGACAGAGTAAATCTTCCATGATACCTTCATTTGACACGTAAGCTTGAAATGAGGCAAATTCAGGACAAGTCTGATAGCTGACCCGTAATACTTCATTGACGCGTAGCTATAAGGTGGAGCAAATTCAGGACGGCTTGAAAACCGATCCCGTAATATCCTTCATTTATGGCGTAAACTGCGAAATGGAGCAAATTCAGGATAGCCTGACAGCTGATCCCGTAGTTACCTCGTTACCGTGTAAGCTTAAAATGGAGCAAATTCAGGACGGAGATCTGATCCCGAAATAAACTTCATTATTGCAGACCAGACCTTGTGAACCCTTTATTCACTCTTTTAATCAAAGTTAAAGCGTAAAGTATCTTTCTCTTCTTTTACTGTTTTCCCTCCACTTTTCATTTTAGGTTTTTAACAACGTCATTAATTTTTCCATTAAATCATTTTATTTCTCTGCCTTATAAGCGATTTCACCATCTATCAGAACCATGTAAGTGGTAGAAAATGTATCGAATGGGTGACCATCCATAATTACGATATCGGCATCTTTACCCTTTTCGATACTTCCAACCCTGTCATTTATGCCCAGTATTCTGGCCGGATTTATGGTTATTGCTTTGAGAGCCTCATATTCATCCATTCCGTCTTTAACAGATAGGGCAGCACATAAAACAAGGTACTGAATCGGAATTACAGGGTGGTCTGTCATAATTGCAACCATTATACCATTTTTTGACAATAATCCCGAGTTTTTAAAGCTTAAATTTTTAAGCTCTATCTTTGTCCTTCCAGCTAAGTTAGGTCCGACTATGCATGGATATTTTTCTTTCTTAAGCTCATCCAGAACCAGGTATCCATCAGTTACGTGCTCTAATGTAAGCTTCAGGTTGAACTCTTTTGCGATTCTAATTGCAGTATATATATCATCAGCCCTGTGTGCATGAGCTTTTAATGGAATCTCACCTTTCAGGACAGGAATCAGGCTTTCGAGTTTTATATTGTATTCAGGTCCGTCTTCATTTTTTGCAGCAGATCTCTCTTTTTTAGACATATATTCAGCTGTTTTAAAAAGTGCTTCTCTTAACATAGCCGCTGTTGCCATTCGAGTTGTTGGAGTTTTATTTTTATCTTTATAGGCTCTTTTGGGATTTTCCCCAAAAGCAACTTTCATTGCAACAGGCGCTTTAATTATCATATTGTCTATTCTTTTACCGTAAGTTTTTATTGCAGCAAACTGCCCACCAATAACATTAGCACTTCCCGGACCTGTTGCTGTTGCAGTAATCCCGGAACTTAATGCTTCGCTGAAACAAATATCACAGGGATTTATTCCATCGATTGCTCTGAGATGAGGTGTAATAGGATCCGTATCCTCATTAGCGTCTGCCCCTTCAAAACCCATTGAGTCCTCAAAGATGCCAACATGCGAATGTGCATCTATAAAGCCCGGAAAAACAAGTTTACCGGTTGCATCAATTATATCATCCGCTTCTTCATTTATTCTGCCTATCTCTACTATTTTATTATCTTCAATGAGCACGTCTGCATTTTCCAGTATTTCTGCCCCTGACATTGTATAAATTTTTCCATTCTTAATTATTCTTTTCATAAATTCCCCTCTATAAGTATGTTATTTTTATATTTTTTTCAATTAATATAAATTTTAAATAATATACTGAAAGTTAAATTCCTTTCCAAATGAAGAGCCGAATGTTATGGAGATTTCTCTTCATTAAATGAAAATAAAACCCCAGGTACCTCGTCGTAAAATTAAAAGTTCTGAATAAGGCACAAATTAATGTGTCTTACGAGTTTTTGACAATATGAGTCCTGAAATAATTAAGATTGAAACGCAGAAATAACCCCTATGATTAGACCCTGCATATGGTACATTATCACCTGGAAATGATACATTGACATCTTCACATACAGTACCATAAGTTTGAGACTGAGCACTAATTCTTACAGTGTAAGTCTTTCCGGGATAGCTGGTGACTATAAAAGAATCAGTTACCACCCCTGAAGGACTACTTACTTTGTCATTGGTGCCTGAGATTCCACACGGCACAAACGTTTTTCCGCCATGCATAATGCCCAGTACAAAAGTCAGGTTGCTGGACTGCGCCGAAGAATCATAATAGCTTGCATTAATATAAGCTGCTGTCTCGTTTATCTGTTTATACGTGCAATTTGCAATGATTACGGTTTTCACTGGAGGTATTGAAGATGTATCACCTGCAGGTACCGTAATAGTATATTGATCCAGATCAGGCGTTAATTTGCTGGTATGCGTTTGTCCATCTAAAGTAATTGTTACAATTTTGTATGTAATACCCCCGGTCAAGTGGAAATTCGCTCTACCGTCATTATTTGTCCAGGCACGAAAATTTGGTTTTTCATTGCCTGGGTCATTATCTGGTGCATAAATCTTAACTTCACACCCGGAGACCTTCTCATTTGAATCGGTACAGACGTATAACCGTACATAATGAGGTTCTAAATAATCGGGTGCTTTAGCCATTTTCAAATTTACTTCTGTATTTATACCTGTCAAATTTACCGCTAATCCTGGGTTATTAAGATACCCTGTTGCTGAAGCGGTTAAACAGTACGTGCCTTTTCCGTTGTCCATATTAAACTGGTAAAGCCCGTCAACATCGGTAATTTGGGTACTGTTCCATGTATTATTTGACAGTGTTATTACAGCACTCCTAACGGGTTGACCCGTAGTTGTATCTATTAAATATCCAAATATACCGGAGTTAACTGCAGCCGATTTTCTGCCATTTACTGTGAACAAACTCACGGGACTGCTGTATATCCATGAATTATGGACGTCATCATGTGCGCCGATTTTTATAGCAAAAGATCCATTGGAATTTATCGGTATATTTGCAGATGTTTGTGAAGTGTTAAGAGCATATATTAAATGAGAAGAATCGAATTTTGACGTGCTATTATATACGCCGATAGAGTATGCGGTTGCATTTAAATATGTCCAGCTTATGCTTACGTACCCGTTAACGGTTGAAATTGTACTTCTATTAGCTGGAAAAATAACGGAAGGCACCGAAGAACCATTGTAAACAGGTAAATTTCTTGTACCATTTGTAACATATCCATGATCTTTTGTGCCTCTGGAACTCGAATAGGAGCTGGTTACAATATTGCCGGCAGATGAAATTTCCATGCCATTAATTCCATTATATACGGGGCTGTTATAAAATATGTTATTTGAAACAGTACCTTTGCCTGAACAGGTACCATCAGCCGGGTCCTGATAAATCGTATTTAATTGAAGTGCTGAAAATATATTATTATGAATATTAAGACCTGTTACATCTCCTCCCATTACTTCCACACCAGCATTACCAGAACCGGTATCAGTGTAGAAAGTATTCTTGTAAATTTGAACGTTTTTCGTATTATGAACCTTAATGCAAGAATTTATAAAAGTGCCCCAGCAGTTATTATATATTGAAATTCCATCACCGGCAGACCATGCATCAAAACTGTCATGCCCTGGTTTGCAGATTGTATTATAAACCCGAACATTGCTGGTATTTTTCTTACAGAAAATAAAGTCTCCCATACTGTATTGCATTTTTAAGTCATGAATAACCACATTTGAACAGCCAGCGAGATAAATTCCTTTTTCATACTCTCTGTACCTGTTGCTTGCCGCATGCATTACACTTAAAGATTTCCAACCACCATCGATTAAAAAATTTGAAATTTCAATATTAGAAAGGTCTTCACAATGGATAATATTTTGAGCTGCAAAATTAGATTCAGGATCATCACAGTAGATAACGGTTGCACCAATCCCATTTCCATTAAGAGTCACCCCTGATTTCATAATTACTGGTGAACTTATATGAAACGTGGTTGACGCAAGCTGTACGGTGTCACCCGCCTTCGCTGACTGTATGGCAGCGTTAATAACATTCTGGTCATCTGAGCCTGTAGGGTTAAAAGAAGTTCCGGGGCCTACGTTGATAACTGCTCCCAGACAATTTGTTGAAAAAAAACATATATATAAAAACAAAGCAACAAAAAGATTTTTGGTTCTCATACTTTTCACTAATATTTATATTGTCTTACTCTCTTATATTTTTTGTTTAATTTCCTCTGTTTTATCACAAAACTAAAAATTCTTATAAAACAAAGACTTCTCCAACACTTACCTCTTAAACTATCCTTATGGCAGAAGATACTCTGAAAACAGCCCTAACAGCGTTGTAACATTACCGAAATCTGAAAAATAGCTTGATGAATAAAATATATACATTATTATGAAAACTATGAAAAAACTAAGAGGACTTCTAAGTTTATTAAGATTTGAACTCCCGTTCTCTGCCGGAGTATGCGTTGTTCTGGGGCAGATCCTGGCCCTTGGGGATTTCGCATCCATATCCGAAACTACG
>DUIO01000276.1 GCA_013330315.1 Methanosarcina sp.
ATATCGAGATCAGAAACAGCTTCAGCAATCATAATGTCGCTCATTGCAGCCATTGGAAAGGTATATTCTGCATACTCTATAGGACCGTAAAGGATAAAATCCCCTGCTGCAGCCTGCTGGAGGCATGTAGAGCCTACGTCACATATCTTGTACAGGACAGGATTTTTTTCTTTCTGCCTGTTCAGCCAGTTCCAGGCTGAGGGTGCATTATGGATTCCGGAACCTGTTGGATGACCCCATTTTGCTTTTGCCGTAATTCCCATTCTGAGGGCTATTCCAGCTCCGTTTCCCATAGGGGTAATGCTTGGATCAATAAGCTTATTCACTATCCCGCATCTGTCTGCAATTGAAAGGAGTCCTTCTTCTAACAGACCCGCACCTGTCTCAAGCAGTTCCATCCTTCCCTGGAGGGAGGAGTCCACGGCGTTAAAACCCAGAATAATAGAGCTGTCAATATCTGACTGCTCAAGAGCTTCTATTTCTGATTTATTTATACTCATATTTATAGAATTATAGACAGCCCTGTCTGCAACTCCTATTTCACTTACGTATTCGGCTGCATGGGCACGCACAGCCCCCTCCGGAGAGTCTATGAGAAAAGGGGAATCCGAAATTTCTGAAACAAAATCGATATATCTCGTGATACTCTCGATAGTTGTGCCAAAGATATGGACCATGTGCGGGTTTCCGGTAGTATCCGAACCCGATTCTTGCAAGTTTATGAGCTTCTCGGCAGCATCCTTATCAAAAATGCCTTTTGAGGCATCTTCAACAATCTCATGCTTATTGTAAAAAATAGTCCCTGCGAGTACGGTAGGAAGCTCTCCGGGCTGCCCGCCTACTTTTATTCCTGCAATATTGGCAATTTCCTGCTCTTTCTGGAACTTAAACATCTTTACTCCCTCAAAATCCACACTTCTCAAACATAAAATATACTCGATAAAATCTATTAGATAAAAATCCATTCGGTGAAAATCTATTCGGTAAAAGTCTATCGATTAAAAATTTATTCGAATCCATAATTTACTTCTTTTTCAGAACACCTGCTTCCGGCATAATCCACCGGTTTCAAAGATCAAAAGCTTTCTGCGGAGCAGATTATACCTGCTTTTGAGTCCATTACGAATTCACCTGAGATTATTATATCGCCGGAAGTTGGAGCCGCAAAAGAAGAATGCCTTTTTTTCGGAGCGCTTACAACCATGGGCTCTTCAGGGTATGCTTCTCCTTTATCCTTATAGTCCTCAACGAGCTTTCGGATCTCTTCCCGGTCGTTCAGCCCGATCCTGTCGAGAAGTATAACCTGCTGCTGGAAACGTTCGACTGCAACTCTGGAGATGTTTTCGATAAAAGGAATTGCGCCCTGTGAGCCTGTAATCCTGCCCTGTTCATCAATCCCGTTTTCATGGATTGCAAGCAGTGAATGCCCTGCAAGATGACCCCTTGACTCGGTCCCGCAAACGAGCACATACCGGATATTGGAGTTTGAAATAACATTTACTATTATCTTTTCGACTCCCAGGTTTTCGGTCTTTGAACTTCCCCAGATAGCAGCCTCGGGAAAGGCGTCAAGGTGGCTTGCAAGGGTTACTACTGCGATTCGTGAATCCGGTTTTCCTGTAACATAATCTCCTTTTAGGGGAGGCCAGTTTTCTGCGATGAGCTTCAGTGAATCACCTTTTTTCTTTCCTTATTCAGGTAGGACAGTGCACTCGCAAGCATAATGGCTTTCGTAAAATGCCCGCCTACTCTTGATGTGTCCACAAAGACATAATCGTCCATCATTACCGGAGCTCCAAGCCCGTCGCCCCCTCCAAGGAAAGCGATAGTCCGGAAAATAAGGTTGCCCGAGATTCCATCGGGGGCAACGATAAAGTTTGACTCCTTTATTGCATCTTCAATAAGGATGGTATAATGTTTAGCGTTAATCCCCAGTTCCTGAGCCCTGCCTGCTACGAATTCCCCATCTGCGAGAGTCCTGTCCACACGTCTGTCCCTTCCGATATCTCCCATCCTGCCTCCGGAAAGTATCCCGACAGCGGGCTCGACCCCCAGCCTCCGTATATGCTCTGCACCGAGTGTGATCATACGGAGTTTGTCTGCAATCGTGTTTCCTTCATCTATTCCAACTGGGGCAAGGAAAAAAGGTGTCCCATCTGCTGTCAAAAGGAGGGCAAGTCTGCAAACTCTTTTCATGCCAAGCGCCTCTTTCAGNNTCAAGTTCGGTCCCGATTTTATCTATTTCTTTTTTGTCTCCTACAAGGACTACATGTGCGTACCCCAGTTCCTGGGCTCTCCACGCACTTTCAAGAGTTTTTGGGTTCGGTTCCCGTATTCCCATAGCTACTCTTGCTCTGTTCTTTCGGGCTCGTGCTTCGATAGCCTCAAGGAGGGCATACATGCCTTTCTTTTCCATATCCATCCAGGCTTTTATTTAGGATTTGAAGTAGTTCAAAGAAAAACAAACAAACACATTAATTAATTTTGCCCTTCCCGAGTTTCGCTTCCCGAG
>DUIO01000301.1 GCA_013330315.1 Methanosarcina sp.
GCAGTCCAGCCCACGGGCACTATATCAATCATAGCATAACTGGCGCCAAGGTCCTTAAGGACATTCATGCGGCGGATCATTTCCTTACAGGTCGGGGCAGTAACATTGCAGAGGTACATCTTTTTTTCCCCGGTCTCGGCCTCTGCCTTTCCTGCGAGTTTCAGTGTAAGTTCGGCTCTCTTTTCAAAGCTGTTAAATTTCTGGTCAGTCAGGTTTTCGTCATCCTTAACAAGATCGCAGCCCCCAGCAAAAGAATTGTAAGCAACCTCAGCATGCTTTTCCGAATTCAGGCCGACTTTCGGCTTGACAATGGTTCCTATCAGAGGCCTGTCCTGCACACCTACAAGTTCCCTGATCCCTGGCAGCCCGAAGTTAGGACCCCTGAACGAACTGAGAACTGACTTTGGAAAAGCGATATCCTGCAGCCTGAGGTTGTCAACTATTTTCATACTCAGGATATTTCCTGCGACAGCACTGAGGATCTGGGGAACGGACCCCAGTTCAAAGAGGTCTTCCGAATAAGCAACCCTTACGGTCTGTGCTTTTTCGTTTGCATAGAAAACATGAGGTTTCAGTTTTTCTGCAAGTTCGGGACTCAGCGTAGCAATCTCAGTCCAGGAGTCTATAGAACTTTCCCCTGCCATGTGAGTGGCAGCTTCCTCAAAATTTATCCCTGCTGATGGTTCTATGTGGAATTCACAGATCAAATCCGTATCCTTAGGGCTGTAGCCTATGTCTATGTAGTCCCTGCGCATGTTGTTTTCTCCATAATATAAACCATTTTAGAACAAAATTAAGTAGAAATCAAGTAAATAAAAATAATTGTCTTCGTTGAAGGAAGTAACGGAACATTAATAAAAATTTGTTTTCTGGCATTAATGAAATCTTAACTGGAAATTAATTAAAAGCAAAAAAACAAAAACAGAAATTCAGCCATTTTATATGAAAAAAGAAGGAAGGAGAAAAAAAATAAAGAAAAAGAAAAAAGATAGGAGGAAAAAGGAAAGGAAAAAAAGAGAAAAAGGAAATAAAGATAGGAAAAAAAGGAGAAGAAAAAAAGAGAAATAAAAAGAGAAAATATATTTTTCAGAGAGCCAAATTTTTTCCATAGGCATTTATTGCTCTAATTTCAAGGGATTTCCAATCCCAAGACCCATCAGTCGGGTTTCCTTCTGGGCTCCGAAACCCGGATCAAAATCCTTTCTTTCAAGATCAAAACGGATCTGCTCCTTTTGAAGCCCGTATTCGTCCATATGGTCGAAGATCAGTTTTTCTATAAGCTCCAGCCCGTAGTCCACAGCCTCATGGTAATTGTCCGCAACTTTGCGCTCTAATTCAGAGAACACATGGTACTGCTCTGTCCCCGCACCGGCAGGTCTGATCAGAATCTCACTCCTCTTGATAATATTACCAGCCAGTGCGCCTGCGGCGTTACCTACTTCGTAAAATTTCGGAATGCGGATATCCGCATCGATAAATTCTTTGAGCTCGGGGACATAAGCCCTGACAGGGGCCCCTATCATTACTACGGGGATATTGATTTTGAATTTTGTAAACCGCGAAACTGCCAGAAGCTTCTCAAGTTCTTCCTGTTTGAGATCTTTTGCAAAGAATGCCAGCAGGTCAAGAGCAATGTTTTTTGCAAAATTTCTTTTAATTTCCCTGGAAAAGCTTTCTGGATCCAGCCCGAGATAGCTGCCCAGAAGTTCGGCTCCAAGCATCGAAGCAGTGCTATCCCATGCCTCATATTCTCCAAGCACGTGTAAGGCATCGGTAGGTGTAAAACCTATGTGATAGATGCAGCGTTTCTGGACCAGGGAACGAAGAGCCTTTACAAACTGCAGGGGGTGTTTTTCAATTGCTTTTGCAATTTCGGATACAGATAAAGGTTCGTACCCTATGGCATTGAGGACATGGCGTTCATAATTTTCCAGTTCAAATTCAATAGAGTAATTAAGGGTCTGTGTATCGTCATCAGACTCGGGATTTCCACTTCTGACGAAGAAACTCGCCGGCTGGAAGATATCGTCCATTACCCTGTCAGAAACTTTTTCAGCTTTCCTCAACCTGTCCTTCAGGGAAGGATAGCCCGAGGCTGCAAGGCAGAGAGGAATAACCCTGTTCGGACCGATATAGGGTTTTCTCCGTACCCAGACATGGCTGTCCCCTCCCATTGCCGAGGTTCTTATTTTTACTGCCCTTACCATGGTTTTCCAGTTTCCCACTATAGCCCCGTTTTCACTGATCTCCGGAACCCCGTCCTCAATCAGGGCAATATCCGTGCTCGTGCCCCCGATATCCACAGCCACGCAGGTCTTCAATCCGCTTATATGAGCAGCCCCTACGAGGCTTGCTGCAGGTCCTGAAAAGATGGATTCGACAGGCTTTTCAAGAGCTTCTTCTATGCGTGCAAGGGAGCCGTCGCATTTCATAACCATCATCGGGGCTTTGATATTTCTTTTTTCCATTACTGATAAAACAGCCCGGATGAACTGAGAAGTTATAGGGATAAGACGAGCGTTAAGGACCGCAGTTACTGCCCTTTCATAAGCTCCCAGGCTCAAAGAGAGTTCATGCCCGCAGACTACAGGCTTATCAGTCATCTGTTCTATCATTTTTTTGGCTGAAAGTTCATGTTCAGGATTCCGCGCGGAAAAGTAAGAAGATACTGCATATGAAAAGAGCCTGCATTCGGTAGCGTTAATGAATTGTTCCACAGGTTTAAGGTCAAGGCAACTGACTTCATTTCCTTTCGAATCATGACCGCCGTCTATGGAAATTATCTCATGCGCCGGTATATCTCCACTTACGGTATAGCCCGCAAGGATTAGACCTGCAGGATGACCTTTGCCTTCCAGAGTGGAATTTGTAGAAAGGGTAGTGGATACCGAAACCAGTTTTATGTCCTTCAAATACTCCTGATTTAAGCCTGCAACTACATTTTCGATCCCCTCAACCAGATTGGAATGCGTTGTTAATGATTTATTAAAATCAAGGATCCTGCCTTCTGAAAGGTCCATTAAGACAGCATCTGTGTATGTCCCACCAGTGTCGATTCCTAAGCCTAGTTTCATAGTTGATAATTTACTTTAAAAAAATATAACATAGCCGATCAGGATTTTGTGGGAGTATAAGTTTTGCAGGAGGGTAAAATATTGAGGGGAATGAAATAATTGAGGGGATAAAATATTGAAAGAAAGGACGAGTTCAGGTGACAGAGAAAAGTAATTGAACAGGAAAAGTTAAAAAATTAAATTTGAAATTAGAAACATGAAGAAAAGGGTCGAGTCAAAGATCCAGAAAATCAAAACTAAAACAATTAAAACCTGAAAATGATCGGAAATCAGGCAAAAACAAAAGAATGAGCGTGTTTAGGAAACACACCCATTTGTCTGATTTTTTTATTTCAACTTTTATTCCGCTATTTCACTTTTACTTTCTTCTCTTTCCTGCGTATTCATCCATGCAAGTGCCTTCACAGCATTTAACTCCCATCCTGTAAGCAGCGCGGGCAATCATGTGTCCCGAGATTGGGGATGTAAGGAGGATGAAAAGTGCAACTGTAAGAGCTTTAATACCCATAGGGCTGGCGCCCTCCTGAATAATAATGCTCAGAAGAACTCCGAAAGCTCCCAGGGTACCGACCTTGGTAGTTGCGTGCAACCTGTTATAGACATCAGGCAAGCGGAGGAGACCAATCATACCCAGAGACAGGAAAAAAATTCCTATCAGGAGACTGACAATACTCAAGATATCTGCGACAAATGCCAGTTCTCCAGCCATCAGAGCACCTCCCCTTTGTCAAGGTACTTTGCTACTATTACAGTCCCTACGAAGGAAATGATCGCAAGAAGCATTGCTACGTCCATCAGGAATATTGAGCTCGCCTGAAAAGCGTAAAGGGCAAAAATAACACACAGGGCGTTGCCCATGGCATCTTCTGCCGCAATCCTGTCAGCAAGGGTCGGACCGTAGAGCACTCTGTAAATACAGGGAGCTGTTGCGACGACCAGCACGATTAATGCCAGGAAGTCTGCCTGTTCAAGTGAGATTATCATTCGAATGCCTCCAGCACATAGCGTTCAAGATCGTCCCTGATAGAATCACGGATTCCCTGAGGATTGGTTGCATCGATTGAATGGACATAAAGAACGGATTTGTCGTCCGAAATGTCCACGGTCAGAGTACCGGGAGTCAGAGTGATTGTATTCGCAATACCAGTGATCCCTATATTGGTCTTGGTTCTTATGGGAACCGCGATGATTCCGGGCTTGATGTCAATTTTGGGGCTAAGAACGATCTTTGCGACAACAATGTTGGCTTTTATAATTTCTTTGATGAGTACATAGAAGTACTTGACTTTCTTCGGGATTTTTGCTATCCAGTCCCCTGTCGGGTGTACTACTTCATCGAGCCTGTAGAGTTTACTGAAGGGCTCTACAACCAGCATCCCGAAGATGAGGCCGAGAAACAGACTGCCGATGGTTACATACCCACTGACCAGACACCAGACAACCGGGAGTGCCATGTAAGTAATCAAACGACGCTTCATCTAATCACCCTCACTAATACTGCATCAATATATGGCTGCGGATCAGTGATCTGTATCGCTATCGTCTGTGCAATCTCAAGTACCGGGTTGCCGAATAGACCGAGGACAAACACAAGAGCTGCCAATATCATGATCGGACCTACAATCAATATTGACAGTTTGTGGTGAGAATACTCCCCATACTGCGGATCTCTCTCTCCCCAGAACATAAGCATCCATCCTCTGAACATATAGAAGAGAGTAAAGACTGCAAATAATAACGCAATCGCTATAGGCAGATAGAATGCCGACCTGAGTCCTGCATCGAAGAGAGAGAATTTACCAATAAATCCACCCATCGGAGGTACTCCACCAATGGACATGGCTCCTACAAGGAAAGAGAAAGCCATCAAGGGGTTGCTATTGATCATGCCTCCCATCTTACGCATATCCCTGGTTTCCGCATGGTGAATAATTCCACCTGAGGTAAGGAACAACATGCTCTTGGCAATAGCGTGGTTTACCATATAAACAAAGGATGCCGCAACGATTAAAGTCCCGCCTGCGATTTCACCTGCTTCAAGTGCAATAGCTCCCATTCCGAAACCCAGGAAAACATAGCCTATCTGGGATACACTGGAATAAGCTAACAAACGTTTAACATCGTTCTGTCCTATCGCAGCTGTAGCTCCAAGACCTATAGTGATCAGAGCGAGCAGTAAAATGATTGGTCCATACACTCCTTTGAGAGGTGAAAAGATCACAAAAAGGATCCTGAGTATACCATAGGCTCCGATTTTGATAATTACACCGCTGAGCATCGCACTGATCGGAGAGGGTGCCGTAGGGTGAACATCCGGAAGCCAGTAGTGCAGAGGAAAGACTGCTGCTTTTCCAGCGAATACGATAATGAAGAGTAAACCGATGGCATACATATGCCAGGGCATTGTACCCGCTTCTGCAAGAATCCTGACTTTAAGTGCAATGTCAGCCATGTTCAGAGAACCAACGGATGCATACAGTGATGTAACCGCAATAAGCATCGCATTTGAACCGAGCATGTTCAGGACAATGTACTTCATAGTAGCTTCCATCTTATCCGAGATCTTTGTAACCTTTGAAGTTTCATTTGCAACAATTAAAGCTCCTGAAGAGAGAAGCATGATCTCGAAGAAGACAAACAGATTGAAAATATCACCTGTCAGGAAGATTCCATTAATGCCTGCAAGCATCAGATTATACAGGGAATGATAGGTCAGATTAAGGGATTTACTCTCTATGTAATTGTAGGAATAAATCAGACCCATACAGCCTATAAGGCAGCTCAGGACAACCATACTTGAACTTAAAAGATCGGCTACAAGCACGATTCCATACTTTCCGAACTCACCTACCTCATATACTATGATTCCATCGTTCCAGACTGTATAGATAAGTAGCCCGCTTAAAGCCAGAAGCCCGATGCTTACTATTATATCAAGAGCTTTCTGGAACCCAGGGTAACTCTTGCTTATGATGGTAGCAGGAGCCATTAACAGAGGTATTGCGATCAGGAACATGGGCAGATGTTGCATTAAAAAGCTCATCCCCATAACCTCCTGAGTTCGCCTACATCAACAGTACCATATTCTTCATTGATACGGTATGCAAGAGTCAATATGAAAGCGGTAGTAGCAAGTCCGATTACAATTGCAGTGAGCACGAGAGCTTGCACGAGCGGATCCACGAAGTCCATATATGGATTGGTTGTTATTGGCCCGACTATTCCAGCTGTAAGGTTATCGTTATAGATAAGGCCCTGATTAAGGCCTTCAACAGCCTGTTCGTGCTCCAGGATAGGTACAAGCGTACCTTCGGTAAAGACTCCACCTGCAACTATGTAAAGGTTTATGGCGTGGGATATGATCCCGAAACCGATAATGACTTTCATCATATCCCTGCGGAAAATCAGGAAAGTTCCGATTCCAAAGAGCAGGGAAATGGTAAGTGCGAGAAGAGTGTTATTCATTTTCCACCCTCCGAAGCTTTGTCAGTTCCTACTTTAGTCGTGATAAACAGCAGTCCTCCGACCACTACAAAGTACACACCAAGGTCAAAGAACATGGAAGAGACCAGTTCAATCTCACCAAGGTGAATGCCTCCCACTACTACAGGAATGAAATCAAAGGCACTTCTGAAGTAGTTGTGGCCTGCAAACAACGGAGACCATGCTGTAATACTTGCAAACAGGAGCCCATAGCCAAACCATGTGTGCCAGTCAGGGTTCCATATTTTCTTGACATCATCCAATCCGTATGCCACGTAGATTAGTGCGATTCCGCAAGCAGCAAGCACACCACCAATGAAACCCCCGCCAGGCCTGTTTCCACCGATCAATAAAAGGTCGATAGAGTACAGCATGTCCACCATCAGGCAGATCTTTGCAATCGTTTTGGTAATTACCGTGGTCACTCTTCTTCACCTCCCTCAGCTTTTCCCGCTCTGCTCAGGATCAGGTTATAGACACCAAGGGCTGCAAGGGACAGTACCGAAATTTCTCCTATGGTATCATACCCTCTGAAGTCCACGACTATCACGTTGACAACATTAAGTCCACCTGTCATTTGCAGGCTTTTGTCCATGAAGTAGTGAGAGAAGGACTCAAACGGTGCCAGCATTCCGGCATTTGCATTTACCATTAAGGCAAAAACTGCAAACGTAACCACTGCCGAAATCAGGAAATTGACCATAACCTTACCTGCGGGCATTGGTTCATTGAATTTCTGAGGGATCTTAATGATTGCCAGGATGAAGATAATGGTTGACAGAGTTTCGACACAGACCTGTGTCATTGCAAGGTCAGGAGCCTTCAGATACATATACAGCAAAGAGACAAGGAAACCCAGAGCCGAAAGTGACAGGACTGCAGGCAGATATCTCGGGATTATAGTAGCACCAAGCGCTGCTACAATCATTAGGGCATAAAGCACAATCTCATAAGGCTGTGAATTGAAATTCAGCCCTTCGGGGAAGATGCCTCCGAGACTTATACCCTGAGTGTACACCGGCCACAGGATCAGGAATATCATGAAAAGCATTGCTGCTTTAATGTACATCCCAATAGGTCCTGGCTGAGTAACTGCTCCGAATTTGGCAGCTATACCTTTTGCGTTGTTTACGGTTGCATCATACCAGTAGTTCACACTAACCCAGGGAAGCTTGGCATTGAAACTGTTCTGCCAGGCAGCAATTGAGTCATAGAACTTGTAAAGCACAATACCGATGGCAAAGGTTGCTATTGTCATCAGGAGCGGAGTGGTAATACCATGCCATAACTTTATATGCAACTGTTCGGCATGCGGGACAAGACCGCTGTAGGCAGGCTGAATCAGATAATCAACCGGGAACTTGGGATAAAGCCCGAAGAATATGATCAAACCTACAAGGAAAACTGCCGGAGCCAGCATAACCCAGGGAGCATCATGAATGTGGTGGGGGACATCATGGTCATGAGTTCTGTGCCCAAGGAAGATCCCATCTACCAGTTTGATGGAATACATAAGGGTGAAAACACCACCAGCCACTGCAACAGCAGGGAAGACAATTGCCCAGGGGCCTCCGTAAGTTTCAGAGACAAGTTTTCCGATTTCAAGAGACGTTTCGTAGAACATTTCCTTGCTCAGGAAACCGTTAAGTGGGGGGACACCTGCCATTGAAGCTGCTGCAATCACTGCAACTATGAATGTTTTTGGCATTTCCTTACGCAAACCACCCAGCTTTCTTATGTCTCGAGTAGTCGCTTCGTGAGCTACAATACCTGCTACAAGGAAGAGGGTAGCTTTGAAGGTCGAGTGGTTTAGCAGGTGGAAGGTTGCTGCAGCAAATCCAAGCCCCGGGTGTTCCGCAGTGCTGTAACCATACATGGTCATCAGATAGGCAAGCTGGCTGATTGTTGAGTAAGCCAGGATAGCTTTGATATCAGTCTGCCTGAAAGCCAGGAAGCCTGCCATCACCATGGTAATCATACCGGTTCCCGAAACCAGAATCAACCATTCAGGGGTGCCCGAAAGGATGGGGTGCATTCTTGCAACAAGATAGACACCAGCCTTGACCATTGTAGCCGAGTGCAGGAAAGCACTGACAGGGGTCGGAGCTTCCAT
>DUIO01000131.1 GCA_013330315.1 Methanosarcina sp.
ATGCTTTTTAAGGTTTATAAGGGGACCCTGGAGGATAAGCAGGACTTTGTTTTTGCTTTCGGGGAGGATTTCCTTGAAGAGTTTCTGGTACAGTATTATTCCGAAAATGACCCTCCTGAAGAACTGATTGTGCCAGAGCCGCTTGAGGAATCTTTTGTAGAATTTCTATCGCATGTGAAAGGAAAGAAAGTAAAGGTGACAGTCCCAAAACAGGGAGAGAAAAAAGAGCTTCTTGAGCTTGTCCTGAAAAATGTCGAAATCGGATTTTTCGGGGATAGAAAAAAGCTTGAAGCTCTCCAGACCAAACTCTCTCTGCCAAAGCTTCCGAACGTTATCGAATGCTTTGATATTTCCCATCTCTCAGGTACGGCTACCGTTGGTTCGATGGTTCAGTTCAGGGGAGGCAGGCCTGACAAGCATAATTACCGCCGCTTCAAAATAGAAGGTGTGGAAGGTATTGATGACTTTGCTTCCATTGCCGAGGTCGTGAGGAGGCGCTACTCCCGTCTGATCGAGGATAAACATGAAATGCCTGATTTGATAATTATTGATGGGGGAAAAGGGCAGCTTTCCTCAGCTTTCCAGGAACTCAGGAAGCTAAAGCTCAGGGTTCCTATAATTTCGATAGCCAAACGGGAAGAGGAAATTTACGTCCCTGGGCTCAAGTATCCTCTTCCTATCAAAAAAGATGAGAAGGCCTCTCTCTTTGTACAGGAAATAAGGGATGAGGCTCACAGGTTTGCAATTACTTACAACCGCCTGCTAAGGCAGAAATCATTGATCCAGTAAGTTATAACAGCATGTGACAAACTGCAATTACCTGCAATCATATGACTCTTAATTCACCTGACTCGCAATCATATGACTCTCAATTCACCTGACCCGCACACTTTGCCCCAATCACATGCGTTCAAATATAATCATATCTGGTCATGCCTGTGCTATGTCCTCAGCCCTTCCGGTTTCCTTAATTAATAATATCATTAATCCCAGCAATGCCAGAAATTCCAGCAATATCAGAAAGTCAGTCGATTCCACAATGCCAATTAATTTTACTTACTTCAAAAGGTTTTGATTTTCTATGAAAATTTCCAACCAGACACCTGAGGCGTTACCCGAAAAAAAATTTGACACAATATACGATGCGCGGTACTGGGACAGCCCTCAGTTTAAACTGGTCTCCGATTTTGAACCCAAAGGTTCCCAGCCGCAGGCAATAGAAAAACTTGTAGAGGGACTGAAGAAAGGGGAGCAGTTCCAGACCCTACTTGGGGTTACGGGGTCAGGAAAAACCTATACAGTTGCAAATGTCATAAATCAGGTCAGAAAGCCAACCCTTGTAATTGCTCATAACAAGACCCTGGCTGCCCAGCTATACAACGAGTTCAAGGAATTCTTTCCCGAAAACCGTGTTGAATACTTTGTTTCGTATTATGACTATTACCAGCCTGAATCTTATCTCCCTGCCAAAGATCAGTATATAGAAAAAGATGCTATGATAGTCCCGAAAATTGAACAGATGCGTCTTGCAGCCACAGCTTCCCTGATGTCCAGGCAGGACGTAATTGTTGTGGCTTCCGTATCGTGCATCTATGGTCTGGGCAATCCTGAAAATTTCCAGAAGATGGGGTTTGAACTTAAAGTCGGAGATAAGGTCCAGAGAAAGGAGATCCTTGAGAAACTCATCGATATCCAGTTTGAAAGAAACGACCTTGAACTCATGCCAGGGCGCTTTAGAGTAAAAGGGGAAACCATTGATATCATTCCCGGTTACTTTGATGATATAATCCGGATAGAGCTTTTTGGGGATGAAGTGGACCGCATTTCTGAAGTGGACAAACAGACAGGGCAGCGAAAAGAAGATATGGAGTATTTTTTTGTCTATCCTGCCAGGCATTATGTCATCCCTGAAGAAGAACAGAAAAGTGCAATCCAGTCTATCCTTGAAGAGCTTGAAGAGCGCCTGCCGGAACTAGGTCTGATCGAGTCGCACAGGTTAAAGCAGCGTACACTCTATGATATGGAAATGATCCAGGAGACCGGCAGCTGTAAAGGCATTGAGAACTATTCAAGGCACTTTGACCACAGGCGCCCGGGAGAACAGCCCTTCTGTCTGCTTGACTATTTCCCTGACGATTTTCTCCTGGTTATTGATGAGAGCCACCAGACTATCCCACAGCTTCACGGCATGTATAATGGGGACAGATCCAGGAAAAAGAGCCTTGTAGATTATGGTTTCAGGCTTCCCAGCGCTTTTGATAACAGGCCCCTGAAATTTGAAGAATTTGAAAAATATATGAAAAATTTAATCTTCGTTTCTGCAACCCCTGCAGATTACGAGCGTGAGCATTCAGTCCAGATTGTAGAACAGATTATCCGCCCCACAGGACTTGTAGATCCTGAGGTCGNNCCGAGTTCCTTGCCCGAAACGAGATCAAAGCACGTTATCTGCACTCCGATATCAAGACTATCGAAAGGACAGAAATTATCCGCGAGCTGCGCCTCGGCAAGTTCGATGTCCTTGTAGGGATCAACCTGCTCAGGGAAGGGCTCGATATCCCGGAAGTGGGTTTCATCGGCATCCTTGATGCAGACAAGGAAGGTTTCCTCAGGGACTCAAAGAGCCTTATCCAGATTATAGGCCGTGCAGCCCGCAACTCCAGTTCGAGGGTCATCCTCTACGCCGACAACATGACCGACTCCATTAAAAAAGCCGTAAAAGAAACCGAACGCCGCCGTGCAATGCAGATTGCCTATAACAAAGAACATGGCATTGTCCCTACAACCATTAGGAAACCTATCAGGGAAAAAGTAGTGGATATTAC
>DUIO01000281.1 GCA_013330315.1 Methanosarcina sp.
CAGGGCTTCGTTAGCTATTTCGGCAGCTTTAAGGTATCCTATTTTAGGGGCAAGGAAAGTTGCCATGATGGGGTTAAGTTCAAGATAAGCCCTGCATCTATCCTCATGAGCTTCAGTTCCTTCTACGCAGCGTTTCTGAAAAATTGGAAGGTAATTNNATTTCCGAAATCCCGGTAGTAGGGCCTGCATTAAGGAGTCTGAGGTCGTTTGCTATCCTTATAAGTTCTATTGCAGCTTCTTTAAGAGCCCCCGAAAAAGCTGAAAACTGAGATCGGCTCTGCAGGGCTTCGAAACTGTTGTCTGCTTTTNNTTTGCGCCTGTCCCTGTTGCAGTGCCTCCGAGTGGAAGCTCGAGGAGATCATCTCTTCTTTCCTGTATTCGGCGAGACGCCCTTAAAATAGCAGCTGCATAAGCTCCGAATTCGTCTCCAAGGGTCACAGGCACCGCATCCATGAGGTGAGTCCTGCCGGATTTCTGGATTCTCGAAAATTCACATGCTTTTTCCTAAAAAGCATCCGAAAGTGAAGAGAGTACTCCAAGAAGCCTGTCAGCTGCAAAAATAATAGCTATACAGGAAGCAGCAGGGAATGTGTCATTCGTTGACTGAGCCATGTTCACGTGGTCGTTAGGGCTGAGAAAGCCGTAATTACCCCGGTTCCTGCCCAGCAACTCAAGTGCCCGATTAGCCAGCACCTCATTTATGTTCATGTTAGAAGAAGTGCCTGCACCTGCCTGAAAAATATCCACAGGAAACTGGTCCGAATACCTGCCAGCCAGGTTCGCAAGCACATCATCTGTTGCTGCTATTATGGCATTTCCTCTATCCTGGTCAAGAACTCCCAGTTCCATATTGGCAAAAGCTGCGGCTTTCTTTACCAGAACATATGCCCTGATAAAATCAGGTCTTTGCCTGTGACCACTGACAGGAAAATTGCAGAGAGCCCTCTGGGTCTGGATGCCGTAATAAGCTGCTTCAGGAACTTCGAGTTCTCCCAGAGAATCCCTTTCTTTCCGGGTTTTCAGAATCGTAGACTCCCCCTCGAAAATACATTAATCTACTACAGTATCTTCTACAGTAATTTGTACAGGAATTCAGAACTTACATACAAGGTTTCCAAGTTCTATTGAGAAAGTTTCGTAGTTTACGGAATAATCAATTGGACATTCAATGACCACAGTTTCATTCAGGGAAAAGGCTTTTTCGAGAACTTCTGAGAGGTTATCATCTTCTTTAACCTTCATACCTGTCGCTCCGAAACTTTCAGCAAAGAGCGCAAAGTCAGGGTTCCCGTAGTCCAGGGCAAAGTCTTCAAAGTGCATCTTCTTCTGCTTCCACTTAATGAAGCCAAAGGCATTATCATTGAGTATAAGGACAACCAGCGGGATCCTGTAACGGACTGCAGTCTCAAGTTCCTGGCAGTTCATCATAAAACCGCCGTCTCCGCAGATCGCGAGTACCCGGCGCTCAGGATAGAGAAGTTTTGCAGTAATTCCTGAAGGGAGACCTGCACCCATTGACGCGAGGGCGTTGTCAAGGATAACGGTATTGGGCGCATAGGTCTTGTAAAGACGGGAAAACCAGAGCTTATAAATCCCATTATCCAGTGTTATTATATCTTCTCTCCCGAGAACCTCTCTGACACTCCGGACAACAGTCTGTGGGAGAGGAGGATAAGTTTTTTTTACAGGAGCATTTATTTTTTCTTCAATAAAACTTCTGGTGTGCCTGAATATAGAAAAGTCGCGCTTTTCAGGAATGCCTGCAGCAAGCTGCCGGATAGAGGATGCAATATCTCCTATTACCTCTACTGTCGGGTTAAAATACCTGTCAGGTATTGACTCAACAAAATCAATGTTTATGATCTTTTTATCCAGATGCCCGTTCCAGAGGTAGGGAGGATATTCTACAATGTCATATCCCACTGTTATTATCAGGTCTGCGCCGTCAATTCCGCAATTTACGTAGTCTCTCGCATGAATTCCGGTGGCAAAGAGGCTGTACGGACAATCATCAGGGACAACACCTTTTCCCATCTGCGTATGCACGAGGTAAATACCTGTTCTTTCTGTAAAATCCTCAAGCTCTTTAGTGATTGCCTTTCGATTAGCTCCTGAAGAAACAATGATCAGGGGGTTTTTAGACCCACAGATCAATTCTGCGGCTCTTTTTATGGCTTCAGGGTCAGGAATAGGAATTTCAATTTCACTTCTCTTTTGAACTGCTGCGTCGGTTTCTTCATGAGCCACATCTTCCGGAAGCTCAATATGCACAGATCCGGGCCTTTCAGCTTCTGCATGTTTGAAAGCGTTTCGGATCACCGTAGGAATCATTCCGGGGTCTGTAATGGACACTGCTTTTTTACATAGCGGCTCCATCATCCTTACTACATCTACAAGCTGGAAACGAGCCTGCCAGTTATCGATTAGAGCTTTCTGCCCCGATATGGAGATAAAAGGAGATCCGGTAAGCTGTGCCTGAGCAACGCCTGTAACAAGATTTGTCGCTCCCGGGCCCAGGGTCGAGAAACAGACGCCTGCCTTCCCTGTCAGTCTTCCGTAAGCTGCAGCCATAAATGCCGCAGCCTGCTCATGCCTTGTTATGATCAGTTTAATGCCTGAATTACGCAGAGATTCGAGAAGGTCAAGGTTTTCTTCTCCGGGAAGGCCGAAAATGTATTCAACACTTTCCTCTTTAAGCTGGGAAACAAAAAGGTCAGAAGCTTTCATGAAAAGACCTCGATATACTCGATCCTTAACACCTGGACCCGCGCCTGATACATGGTCCTGAATATTTATTTCCAGAAATTTAATGCAGTTGCTTGGTCCAATAGTTAATAACGATTAACCTAACTTTTCTATCGACATTTATTCTTTTAATGATTTCCTGTAATACTTTTTCTTTGGTAGATATTTTTAGACAGGTTTATATTGACCTTCAATCAGGTTACTATATTTGGGTTTAGTCATATCTTCTGCCTTTTTTCTATAATTGTTTCTTTTTTCTATAATTGTTTCTTTTTTCTATAATTGNNTTGCCGGACTTTTTGGTTCCTACAAAAGGCAATCTTGGATCGGACTTAACTCTTCCATTAATTGTTATAAAACCTGACCTGATCCTTTTTGCCAGCTTCTCGGCTCTATCCAGATCGGTTGACCAGATTTCGGCTCCAAGCCCAAAATCCGTGGAGTTTGCGATCTTTACTGCATCATCTTCATCTTTTGCCATAACTACGGGTGCGATGGGCCCGAAGACTTCCATATTGAGGGCTTTCATATCAGTACTGGCTGCAGGGATAAGGGTAGGTCTGAAGAAAAAGCCTCTGGAATGCTCTTCCCCGTATATATGCGGTTCTGCTCCTTTCTTTTTTGCGTCTTTCAGAATTTTCTCAAGGTTTTCAATGAATTCTTTTTTCGCCACCGGACCTATATCAGTTTCCTCGTCCATCGGGTCTCCTATCTTCAGCTCCTGCATATGCAGCTCGAATGCCTCGATAAAATCCACGACAATGTCTTCAATGACAATGAACCTCTTTGCAGCAATACAGCTATGCCCTGTGTTGAGAAAACGGGCTCTTACCGCAACCTGGGCAGCCCTGTCTATGTCTGCATCTTCAAGTACTATAAATGGGTCCGATCCTCCGAGTTCCAGCACAAAAGGTTTGATTACCCTGCCTGCAAGCTCTCCGATCTCAGACCCTGCTCTTACGCTTCCGGTGAGCGAAACCCCGTCAACAAGGTCTGCATCAATAATTTCCATAGCAGTTTTGGGATCTATGAGCAGTGTTTTAAATACATTCTCAGGCAGCCCTGCTTCGACAAAAACTTTTTCAATCTCAAGAGCCGACCCTGGGACATTGGACGCATGTTTTAGCAGACATACGTTTCCTGCAATTAATGTGGGAACTGCAAACCTGAAAACCTGCCAGAACGGGAAATTCCAGGGCATAATTCCGAGAATAACCCCCAGAGGCTCAAAAGTGACGTAGCTTTTTTCAGCCTCAGTTTCCACAATTTCATCTTTTAGAAACTCTGCCGCATTCTCGGCATAATAATCACAGAGCCATGCACATTTTTCAATCTCTGCAAGTGACTGCCTGATCGGTTTTCCCATTTCTTTTGTAATAATCTCGGCATATACTCGCCTGTTTTGCCTCAGTGTCCCGGCTGCCCGTGCAATGTATGTTATTCTTTCTTCAACCGAAAGAGAGCTCCAACCTGAAAAAGCGGCAATGGATTTTTCAATCTGATCTTCACAGTCTCCGAAGGATAACGCGTCGTAAGTCCAGTTTATTTCTTCAGTATAAGGATTGATAGATTTGATTTTCACGGCCTCCCCCCCGAANNATCCCCTGCCAATTATCCTCTGTATGAATTTCTGCTTTATCCGGCAGATAAAAAAACGAACTATATAACGAAACTGTGTTCAGAAACTGGTAGTAATAATTATAAAACCCGAATATTAATTATAAAACACTCAAATTCACATGGGGGGAAAATATGAGAAA
>DUIO01000132.1 GCA_013330315.1 Methanosarcina sp.
GCTGATACGATCCAGCGGATAGGGCGCGTATACAGCCAGCAGCTTAAAAGGCTATAAAAATTTGATTTATTCAAATAAACTTTTGATTTGTTCAAACATACTTGAACAGGTCATCCCTTTTCATTTCGTGAAGCCTATCGCGGAAAAGTCCTTTTAAAGCTTTAAGATCTCCTTTCTTGGCACTGATCGGAGCAATCAAATGCTTCCAGTTCTGCCAGGGCGGCTCAAGACCCAGGCGAACTACAATCTCGTCAAGGAGAGGATCAGACTCGTTTTCTCTAACCCGGTCCATCTTGTTTGCAGCAATAATAGTATCGATCCCGATTTCTCTGAGGAAATCAAACATCTCGACATCGATAGGAATCTGATCCCTTGAGTCCCATCGGTCAACTATTTCGGGAAAGGCTGGCCCGTCTATAACAAGGACACCTATTTTGATCCTTTCGGCATTATCTTCGATATAGTGTACGGTTTTGTCTTTTACTATATCCTGCTTTCGCTCTTTTATCCCACTCATAAAACCGAAACCTGGCATATCTGTAATAAGGAGGTCCGAAACCTGGGCGTGTGTAGGGCGCAAGGTAACACCGGGACGTTTTCCTACCCTTACTTTTGCTCCGAAAAGCTCCTTCAGGAGGGAAGATTTGCCTACATTTGAACGTCCTACAAAGATAATCTCAAGATTTATGCCGCTTTCAGCTGTAGTCTTGCTGGTTTTCATTTTATTTTTACCTCGCTTGCTTCTCCGATTTTTTTATCGAAAGCCCGGAGAAAAACTTCCAGCGAATCTTCAGGGATGCGCGCTCCTGATGCAACAGGATGCCCTCCACCGCTCCCTCCGAATTTAGGAGCAACTGAGCGCAGGATCTGATTTAGATCTACCTCGCCACGGGAACGTATGCTGAGATCATATACGCCTTTTCTTTCCCGGTATTCGGCTGCAATTCCTACTTCTCTTTGCCCGTAAGAGGCTGCATAGATTGCTGCCTTTGAAATAGAGTTATTCGTATTTACAATATACGCGCTGTTTTTCAGGACTCTTACATTTTCTTTTACAAAAAGCCTGATTTTCTCCTCGTTAATTGCAGCTTCCCTGGCAAGCTCGAGTAAATAAGGGATATTTGACGGTATCACATTTTTCGAAAGCGGCTCAAGCAAAGCCCTTTTAAATTCATATTCTTTCCCTTTTTGAATTATTGCCTGGATCAGGGTCCCGGCCTGGAAATAAAGGCTCCTTTTATCCCAGTCCCTTACCCAGTTCTTTATATGTGACGTATTGTCGCAGAAATCCCCTATTGCCCCGTAAATCGCTATCCTTTTCATGTCTTCGCTCAGAGAATCTTGAAAGACCCTGTAAGTCAGTTCTGAGGAACATACTCCTGTATCATGATAAAACCATTCTTTTTCTGTACAGCTTTCAGGAAGAGGATGGTGGTCTATATAAAAAAGATTGCATTCCTCCGCAAGTTTTTCAAGTGCAGAGTGAAGTTCGAAGCAGCGCCGTTCCTCAATTGCGATATCGCAGATAATAAGAGTTTTAACATCTTCTATAAGATTTAATTTTTCAAGAAGGCTGACAGGACTCGTAAAGTATACGTATGCATCAGGAAAAACACTCTTTGCGAGCGCTCCCGAACATATCCCGTCAGAATCTCCATGAGTAAGGATGAGGGTTTTTGCTTTGAGCTGGTTTTGAGATTCTCTCATGATTTAATCCCTTTTTAAGATTGCCAATTTCCAGTATCATTTTACTTGTTGTGATTCCTTATTAATCAGCTGATAATATCCAGATATAAGGAATAAAACCCTGATTTTTGCCCTTCATATGCCGTGTCGTATCGGAACCGGCTTTCGGATAAAAAAAGCAGGCAAAATAGACCTCAGTTACAAAAACAGATAAAAACAAGGTCCAGAAAAAGTTTCCTGTGCCTGGATTATATATTGCTTAACTTGAAAATTTATGTTTGATCCACAGGGGAAGAAAATAAAGAAAAAAAGAAAGGATCAAGAAGAGGACTCTCAGGAAATTCGTAAGAATCCTGATAGCCCCTAATTCATTAGCTCTTCAGTTGCTTTTTTTCTTCCTTACGAATCCTGCTCCGGCCAGAAGCCCTACCGCAGCTAAGAAGAAACCAAACCCTGGCGTATCTCCATAATCTTCTTCCGTTCCGCCTGTATTTGCTTCACCAGAGGGTTCTTTTTCCTGATTGGATCCGGTTGACCCTGCGAGCTGTGAGCTGCTTCCTTCAAGCGTCATCGGCGTTCCTACATAAACGGTGTGAGTTTCCGAATAAACCTCTCCCGAGTATTTGTCAAGGTCAAGGAAGCTTGCTCTGCATTCAGGTATTTTGGTTTCCCCTTCTTTATTCATCTGCATAATGTAAGTAATGGTTTTCGAGCCTCCCTTACTTCCAAGAACATCTTTGAAGCCTGTATCCCCACTTATAAGTTTAGCTGTAGGAGGCAGCGTATCCGTAACTGTAACACTTGCATCAACGTTTCCGGTATTTTTTGCAGTGACCGTTACAGTCAGCTCGTCCCCAGGATTTAACTGCTGCTTATTAATGGTCTTTGTGATTTCAATATAGGGTCCGTAAATTGTTATCTTTTCTGAATCATTTGATTTTATTTCTCCCATCTCCCCATTCGGAAGGGTGAAAGTAGCTACAATTGCCGGGAAAGTAAACTCTCCTGGTTTTTCCGGAATAAGAGTATATTTAAAAACATTTTCAGCTATCTGTCCGGATTCCAGAGAAAGTGTATTATCAAGCGCGGTATCCTGCTGAAGGTGCATATTCGAAATGATAGAATCTTTAAATGCAATATTATTTATATTGCAGAGACCCCTGTTCCTGGCAGTAACTGAGATATACACGGGCTCCCCCATATGGCGCTCTTTTGGGAAATTCCTTGAAATAACGAGATCCCATTTCTTTTCAACAGTGATATTTTTCGAGCCTACAAATTCGTACTTATCATCCTTAATATCCAGGCATGTGGCTGTTGCGGTTATATTGAAATGAGTGTCTTCCCATGGAGTGGGTGTCTTCAATGTAAGATTGACATATTCGGTAGTTTCATCTTTAAGGATCGTTGTATATGTTTGCTTTGTTTTTCCGCTAATTACTTCAAGCCCGGCAGTATTGATAGTCAACACAACATTTTCAGCCTTTGCTTTGCCGTCATTTTTAATTTTTACTGCTACATCGATTCTGCCGTCTCCCGTAGATTTAGAATCGTATTCGTCCTTTTTAGTTTCGACATCTATGTCAAAGTTCGGTTTTCCCCTGACGAGGATATCAAGCTCAGCATAGGGGTTCCAGTTTCCGGTTTTGAATTCCTTTCCGTCCTTGGTAATAATTTCATAGTTAGGGTCCACTTTCTGAGCATAAACCTTTATATCATCGTTATATACGAATTCCAGCCCTGCTGTGAGAGGAGAAGTCTTTAATTTTTCCCCGTCTTTTGAAATAGAAACGGAGACCATTTTATCGTCATTAAAGTCTTCTGCTTTTATTTCATATCCTTCCACGAGTATCGATTTCCCCCAATAAAGTTTTGCCCCGTCCTGTTTCTCTACCCACTCGACTTGCTCTGCCGCAAAAGCGGTCATTGAGAGGCCTGAGAAGATAAAAACGGCAAGTACAATCAGCATAACCCTCTTATCCATAGTTACCTTCCTTGATTTTGATATCTGTATAAGGTCAGGGCACCGGAAACATGCATTTTGCGTTGCTGTGAATTTACAGTTTTTAAACAATACGCTTACTAAATATTAGATCAAATATATATCAGATCAGATATAATTAATATATTTAGAAAGATGCTTCATCACAGCTTTACAATATTTATGTGCTTTATAATTTCGCCCCCAGCACACCCCTTAAGAAAAATTATATTTAGGTTAATGATTTTAATGTCAACTCCATTTATTAGAATCATTATCATAGGTTTAAGATATTTTCTCAAAGTACCTTATTCTTATTAATATGATTTTAAAACTTTAAAACTCATTCATTTATGTTTCTCTTTTAAAATTAATTTACAACATTCTCTATAAAATATCTTCATATATTCTATTTTAATTTTTGCTAATATATCGGCAATATTCTAAGAAAGGGACATTACCAAAAAGTTCCATTCTTGATGATAGAATTCGAGGACAGGATTTTTTGCCCGGCTTAAACTAAAATGAAAAAATAAGAAATAATTCGAAGTATCTAATGGGTGACTAACTTTTAAAATAGACTCATTTTTAAAAGATAGGCTCAAGGAAAAAATAATAAAAGAAGGCGGAGTTTGAGGGTCATAAGTTAGCAGCTATGTTAGTATATTGAAGCTGGCAGCTAAAAGTTAATACATAGAGGTTACAGCTAGAAGTTAATACATGGAAGTCAGCAGATAAAAGTGAACTATATGAGAGTTAACAGGTAAAAATTAGCAGGCAAAAATTAGCAGGTAGAAGTCAGTATAGAGGTTTATACAGAGGTTATTAAATGAAGCTAAAGGAAATTATACGAACACTTGAAGAAATCGCCCCGCCCGAACTTGCAGATGATTTTGATAAAGGCAGAATTGGGTTGATCCTTGGGCTTGGAGATGATGTAAACAAAATCGCGGTTGCCCTGGATGCAAACTCTTATGTCATTAAAAGAGCTGCAGAAATCGGAGCAGACCTGCTAATCACACACCATACTCTTATCTTCCACTCTATAAACATAATTTCAAAACCTCTGGCAGATTCCCTAAAAACTGCCCTTGAAAACGGGATATCCCTCTACAGCATGCATACGAATTATGATAGAGCTGAGGGAGGAATTAATGATGTCCTTGCAACCCGACTCGGACTAAGAAATATCAGAGCTGTAGAAGCGGGGAGGATAGGAGAAATAGAGCCATGCTCATCAGCCGAGCTGGCAGCGCATGTTTCAGACTGCCTTGAAGCTCCTGTCACATATTCAGGGGAAATGAGACGGATCAGTAAAGTAATGGTTGTAGGAGGCAGCGGCTTTCGAAGCGAATTCCTTGAAATAGCAAGGAAAAATACAGTCGATGCCTTTATCTCATCCGAACTTAAGCATGACATTCTCAGGTCATACGAAGACCTCTGCCTTATTGACGCAACTCATTATGCTACTGAAAATCCGGGAATGGAAGCTCTGTGCCCCAGGTTGCGTAGCCTTCTAGAAATAGACGTGGAATTTATTGACCAGCCTTCGGGACTAAAGGCAGTCGACCGCAAAAGCGAAAAGAGCAAAGCTGAAACATGTACAGAAGCAGGAAAAGAAAGTTCCAGAAAGAGAGAGAATGAAAAAGATTCGCTTGAATCCATGCTTGAAGAACAGTCAAGAAACCAGATACGTTCGGATTACCGGCGCAGCCTTGGCAATGAGTACCGCAGAAGATACATAGAATAAAATAACTTTAACAGGCTGTGCTTTAGCCAGTATGCTTTCCAGATAACCTCTATTTTTTATGAAACCTATTTTTACTACATTTATTTTTTATCAAAATTATTCAGCTATTTTAAATTGACCTGCTAAAGCTATTAGCTATTTAAAACCAGGGGTTATTTTAACGAGTTTCCGATTCTTTTGTATCCAGATACTCTTTAATATGTGTCTTCAAAGACTCAGTTTCTTCTATTTCAGGAAGGGATGACATAATTGATTCCAGATACCCGTACTTTTTGAGAAGAGAAAAAGTTGCAGGGAAATTAATGTCAAAAATCCAGCTCAAGCGAAGCAATTTTACGTCATTTCTATTTTTCATATCTCCAATTTTTGCCATTCTATTGTTCAGAATTTCTGATATTACAGGTTCCGAATATCCCCACGTATCTGGTAAATACAGTTCAAGTGCAGGGTTTCGTTTTTCTTCTTCTGCAGGTTCTTCACTGGCAAGTCTGAGAATATCTATTTTATCTGCGTCCCTTATCAGCCTGGAGAAAAAGTAGAGTTTTTCCGAGTTTTTTATATTCTCAGGGACTTCCATAATATTGTGGCACTCTATGACCTTCAGAATGAGATTTTCTTCCTCACCGGACAGACGGGAAAAGATTTTTTCGTTATTGAGAATTTTCACGCCCAGAACGGCGTGATTTTCGGATTCTGAATCTCTAAAAGTTTTATATTTTATAAACTGCTCAAAACGGCCCAGATCATGAAATAGAGCTATTGTTTCGGCAAGCATGCATTCTTCTTCACTTATTTTCTCTGATTCTGCAAGTAAAATGCTGTTCTTACAAACTCTTTCAGTATGTTTGATCTTTAACTCAATGTTTTTCTGGATGAAGGGGTCGTTAGAAAAGAACTGATTTATATATTCAAAAAACCATTTTCGGAAAAAAATAAGGTCTTCCTTCTGCATGCCTGTGAAGTAAGAAATCCCAAGGTATAAACTTTATGCATTTATTGTAGGTTTTGTACTGAAAAGATTAGCTATCTTAAATAAAAATATTAATCTNNATTATGCATTCAAAAGGACACTTTTGACCGGATATTTTAGAAAATCAGGTGTTTGCGGAGATAATAACTGCACTGATATGACAACTCTATTCAAAATATAAGATTTTGGCCCAGGCATGTTTCAGAGTAACTTTATAATTTCCTTTAAAAACTGCGCAAATTATATATTGGAAAAGCTCCTCAATTAAATGGGGATTTACA
>DUIO01000031.1 GCA_013330315.1 Methanosarcina sp.
GGCAGGCCGTGGCAGTCCCAGCCCTGGGGGAACATTACGTTATATCCGCGCATGCGTTTGTACCTGGCGACAAAGTCAATATAACACCAGTTAAGCGCGTTTCCGATATGGAAATTACCTGTAGGATATGGAGGTGGAGTATCAATTATATACTGGGGACGGGTATCTTCTCCCCAGTTGAAGTGGTACATGGAGAGGTTCCATTTCTCCATCCACTTTTTCTCAACCTCATTTGCATTATATTCTTTTGGAATTTCTGATTCTGTCATAAAGACAACTCCGTGATTGAGAAATGAGTGTAAGAATTTCTTGGGTTTTAGAGTGCTTGCGATTATTTAAATATATCTGGTTTCGAACAGAACATTAATCTCTAACTATTGAATGACTGTCAGGATTATAAATCTGTTATTCGTCTTTTTTTCATTGATTATTTTTTTCATCCTGAGACATTTTTGCAGGGCAATCCGAACAAAACCATCTAATATTGCCACGTAGCAGCCTGGCTGATATTTCCTGGTTTTTTCGAACCTGCAACCCTCCGCAGCTCTGCGCGCGCGGCTGAACACTCTCGCTTTAAGCAATTAAAACAAATCTGCCAGCGTTCCGGGATAAATTGAACTTCAGAAGAAGATATCCAGTAATCAGATTCCTGATTGTAAAAAAGTGAGTATTAAAGTGAGTATTAAAAAGTGAGTATTAAAAGGGAGTATTGTTGAGTCGATGTATGAGTGTTCACTATATCTTCAAAATTACGCATATTTCCATGCATCCCGGATATGCATTGCATTCATTCCAAGACTCTGGGGGGCATATATGTCGTTTTTCGGTGTGTCTCCTATGGATAACACTTCCCAGGGTTCAAGCCCGAGGCGGTCAAGAGCCATTTTGAAAAGCCTTGTATCAGGTTTTTTGATCCTGTGGTCGGAAGACATGATTACAAAGTTAAATCGGTCATATAATCCTAGAAAGCGCAGTTCCTGTTCGGTAAATACTCTCTGGGCGTTTGAGACAATGCACTTGGGCATGTTCCTGTATTTCTCAAGCAGCCTGAGGCTCTGAGGGTAAGTTTCAAGTTTTCTTAATGAAGCAGTCCTGAAGACCTTTGCAGTTTCGATACCGAGCCAGAATGGGTCAATTTCCCGGAAAGCATTTTCTGCACAGATCTCGGCAAAAATTTCTTCTATGCGGATATCCGGGTACTCCTGTCCTGAGTTTTCGAGCCTGCCTGCAACTTTCCATTTGTATTCTTCCCTTAGCCTGTCGGGTCCGATCTTCACTCCCTGGTAGAGCAGCCAGTTACTAACTCTCTCATTCGTCTCCTGGCTTTTTTCGTCAGTTTTGATATCAATAAGGGTTTTGTAACAATCAAAAATTAAACCTTTAATTTTCCCGTTCTGGAGCATAAAGAGCCCTCTATTATATTTGTATTTAATCTAATTTATATGAATTGGGTTTTGTATCTATTCTTTCTCAACAAGTATTTTGATGAATTTAATAGTATATAGATTTTATGCAAATATCAGTGGTTTAATTTGTTAAACATATTTTCTAAGCTAAATATGGTATTCTTGAAATTCCTTCCTCTTCTTTGTCCTGTTGAAAGAGTGCAACCAGTCCATCTGGCTAAATATTATACAAAAGACGAAAAATTCAACAGAAAGAAAGGAAGCGAAAAGCAAAAAGAAAGTAAGATATTGGAAGCAAAAATCTCCGGGCAACCGGGAAGATAGTAGCAGAAAAATGGAAAAATTAAAAAATTATTTTTGAGACCCATACAATTCAATGAAATTAATTTCCTGAGATTGGTTTTATTCTGGAAGACAGAAAATAAGAAATAAAAATGGTCAGCTTAATGAAATAAAAACTGCATTTACAGGGTCATTTTCCCGTGTCATTCCTTTATTCCGTAATGTCTCCAGGCTTCTTCAATAGTCATCGCCCGCATTCCAAGCTTTCTGGCTGGCAGTATCTCGTTTTCGTAAGAGTCGCCAAGGGATATGACACATTTGGGTTCAAGTTCGAGCCCCATCCGCTTGAGTGCGGTCATGAAAAGCCTCAGATCGGGTTTTTTGTACCCGACGTCGGAAGAGAATATTACAAAATCAAAATAGTCATAGAGTCCGAGGAACCTGAGTTCCAGTTCGGAAAAGACCCTCTGCCCGTTAGAAATTATACATTTGGGGGTGTTAATACAGTGCTCTATTAATTTTACGCTCTCAGGGAAGGGACGGAGCTTTCGGATAGATGCTGCCCGGAACACCTTGGAAGTCTCAATCCCGAGAGCCTTCTCATCGATTTTCCAGATAGCGTTCTCCCTGCAGATTTCGGTGAAAATATCCTCAACCCTTACTTCAGGATATATTTCTTTTGAGTCCTCCATCCTTTCGTGCACCTTAAACATATAAGTATCCCAGAGCTTTTCCGGCTTTATTTTTACTCCATGGTAAGCAAGCCATGCGCTTACGGTCTCATAAGTCTCGATCCTGTGTTCTTCGGTATGGATATCAATAAGTGTCTGGTAGCAGTCAAAAATAACCCCTTTTATCTGGCAGCTCTCAAATGCATCTTCCCCTGCCTTTATAGGATCTGTGGGAACGATTACAGTACCCTCACTCGTCTCCGGTTCGTTGCCTTCTGAAATGTTCTTGCCTCCCATATCCCCTTTATAATTGCTTTTGAACCTCTTTGATTTTAATTTTAACCTTGCCTTTGACCTTAATTTTAATTTTTAATTAAACCTTACTCTGTTTTAATTTTTACTTAAATCTGACTCTAACTGACCTTAATTTTAGCTTAATTTCCATTCCGGTTATCTTTANNATCTTTATTTCCTTAATTTTTTCGATTAATTGCATTTAAACATTCTCTGGCTTCCTTTATCAGATAATTCCTGTACTCGCTCTGGTGAAGCCTTGCCGAACGGAGTAGCCCTATGCTCATGAAAAAGGGCAAAACTCTGGTAATGCGGTAGAAATCTTTTTCCCCCCGGCTGTACTCCCAGAGGAAGTTACCTATATACGGTTCGGCTTTCCAGCCTCCTCCTTTGTGCAGTTCAAACTCATTCTTAAGCTCTGCAGTAAGGACCCCAAGGTCTCTGACAGGATGTGCTTCAAACCATGAACTCTCAAAATCAAGGGCATAAGGCTTTCCTCTGCAGAAGATATAATTTGAAGGAGTAACATCCCTGTGGACCATACAGCCGTACTCCCGGTCAAGCCAGGAACTGTACCACCACTCTCCAAGGAGTTTATTAAAAGTTTCTCTTGTGTTGTAATCAAGTTTAAGATGGTTCAATACGTCGTGAAAGTTTCTAAACTCGTTTTCTTTATTATAGGATGACTGTGTATTGTCATGGAGCTTCCTGAGCATATGGGCCACAGCAGCGAGCCTTTCATACAAGTTTTCTTCGCGTTTAAGGTGCCAGCCAAGAGATTTTCCGGGTATGTGTTCGGTTACAAGGACACAGTTAAAGTCTTTCCTTATTGCGAGGGGCTTTGCAACATTTATTATTGAAGCTGCCTTTTTCAGGTTCCTGTACTCATTCATCATCCCTTTATAGGGATTGTAAGCTTTTTGCTCCCCTGTAGGCTCTGCAAAAAATTTTGCCATTACGCTGAAATGTTCCCCTTTAAACTGATACCTGCAAACGGTGTGAGAGGAATTGTACTTAAAAACATTTACACAGCACTGTTTATTGTGAATCCTATTCCCAACAACTTCTTCTACAAGCCAGTCCCTGAACGGGTCTCCAGGGTTTAAAGTATTAATATGGCAGTTTGCCACCTCAAATTACCCCCATTTTTCCAGACACAATCTCAATAAGCTTTGCCTCACAATTATTTCTCTTAAATTAAACGGCTATCTGTCCTGCGCAGGAGGCTATATTTCCTGGCCTAACGGCTGTAATTCCTATATTGACAGGTCTCAGAAAACCAGGATTTCCTGAATCAGACAGTTAATGAAGTTTGAATATGAAATTTAAATTTGAGATTTGAATTTGAAGTTTGAATTTGAAGTTTGAATATGAAATTTGAATTTGAAGTTTGAATACGAAATTCAGGCAGGTTATGAAACCTGGACAGACACAAATTTTAGCTATCTTAAAAGATAGTGTGATAAAAGGTAATGATCAAACCCTGTAATAATCAAACGCAGTAATCTCAGGACTTGATTTATATCTTTGAATCTTCAATACTGCCAACAGTATACTATGACTCGGGTGTCTTATATTATTATTGGTGTTTCGATAAGGACTTTTACCTTCTCCTCTCAAAAGCAGGTCCACCGACATCAGCCGTATTATTAAACCCGCGTTCCTCCCAGAAGCCTTTATATGGCGAATCGGTGAGTTCAATCCTTACTATCCATTTAGCCCATTTGTACCCGTACTTATCCTCAGCAACAAGCTGCAAAGGGAATCCTCTTTCAGGCGGCAGGGTTACATCATTCAATCTATACGCAAGTATGATGTCGTTTTCTAACAGATAATCCTTATCAAGAGAAGTGGAATATCCATCAGCACTGTAAAAAATAACAGTTGCTGCATTTTCCATAGCCCCTGTTTCTTCAAAAATCTCAGCTATCCTGACTCCTGTCCATTTTGCATTAAAGCTCCAGCCTTCCACACAGTTAAGCTCAACAACTTTCGAGGTTTGAGGCAGCCCAATTATTTCTTCATACGTAAAATTTCGAGGATTTTCCACAAGCCCGTCAACCTGCAGCCTGTAATCTCCTCTATCAATATACTGGGTACCCTGAATAGCATTGTTACGTTGCTGTGCAATAGGGGTTAGCTGTTCTCCACGATAAGAAAGAGTTTCCGTCTCGTTGTTATATACTCCCGGTTGCCCTCTGTCAGATACGCAGCCTGAAAAGGCTGCAAAAGAGGCCGTTAAAGCAATTGAAAAAACCAGAAGTAAATGAATTGGTTTCATGTATTTTCCCCTGCATCACTCAACTCTTTTTCTGATATTCCTGCTCTAAGAATATGTATGTGACACGAATAAATGACTATTCATTAAAGACATTTTTAGCATCCCGAATTGCTTTTCAGCACCCGAGTTCCGCTTAGGGGGCATTATATGGATTTGTGTAAAAAATAGAGTTATAGATTGACTTATTACAAAGATGATTCTTATTTATATTCAATTGTATTTCACCTAATAAATCGAGAAGATAATACAAAAATCATTATTATCATAATTAATATAATATGCAAGATATCACAATAGTTTTAGCTTAGATGCTACTAACTTGGCGATTCTGATTAATATGTTTTCAGTGCGCTTCTCAGGTTGTACCTTGCTTATTTGTTTCCCTTCTTTAATCTGCTTAACTATTGTGCTTAATTTCAGTGGCTTGTATTTTGTGAGTTCCACTGACACGTTTACTGTTTTCTTATCGTAGTTAATGTACGGATATTTTCTTTGTATATCGTAATCATGGGAGTTATTATGAACGTGCCCATGAATGACCCAACCATTCCAACTGTTTGGAACATCTGTAGGGTTATGTGTGAGGTAGAATTTGAAACCATTAAATTCAATTATCATATGGTCTAACAGCTCTAAAGAGTTNNCCAACTATCAGTATATGAATTTCTGTCATATGAAAAATCGCCTAAGAAATAAACAATATCATCTTTACGTATAGTGGAATTCCAATTATAAACGAGAGTTCTATTCATGTCGTAAACATCTTTGAACGGTCTATTGCAGTATTTTATTATATTGGCGTTACCGAGGTGTAAATCAGATGTAATAAATACCTGCTGCGACTTTTGTTCACTAGCACATTTTTCAAATGTTTCGCTCAGTATTCGTTTACTCAGGGCGTTCTCTCTATCAAGCATCCTTTCCAAGCAGAAGTCATACTCTGAAAGTATTTTTCCATTCTTTAACAGAGTTGCACGAAGCATACGATGACTGTATCGCTTATCATGGTTTATACTTCTCTTAATTTCTTCCGCTTTATCGCGATTTAAATGCATTGCAATTGTTGAATGAAACTCGAAAGGCTCTTTTTTGTCGTATTGGCATAAACTACAATATCCTTGTAGCCTGTCCCTCAATTCCCTTCGATAAGCTACAAGCTCTGGACTCGGTTGCACGTCCAGATATACAACTCCTGCGTTGGGAAAAGTGTCAATTCCTTCGATAACATAACGAACAAATTCATATCCTCTACTCACTGATTCGAAGTCGTGTATCAACTTTGTTTCGTCATTAGTACCGAATCCACCGACTAATGTAATGTGTGGAACAGGTCTGGATATTCGAAAGTCATAGTCCCGACCAGGTTGATAAATTAGCTCGCGAGTCTCGAATTTCGCTTTTCCGAATAACCTAATCTCTATCAAATAAGAGTCTACCATCTTTGACCTTGTTTCCACTTCATTGAGTTATTCATTATTTTTAATCCCAAATTATCTACTGCAGATTTTAATTGCCTGCCATTTTTCATCTCATTTTCGAAATATTTCAATTCGTGCAAATCAGTCATGAACCCCTTATATGGCTCAAAAAATTTTACAATATACATAAAAAGACTGCATTAAAAAAGCGATAACCATATCGACGATCTTATTTTATTTGCTTATGAAGTTGTTCACATTGTGCTTTAAGCCATTTGTGAAACTTCACTTTTGCTACTTTCTCAAAGCCTATCGATAATGGAGTCATGCAACACGTCTTATTGTCACTTATCAAAGTCGTCATTGCTGCAATAGCCTCTTAAATTGATTCGGATTCAACAATGTAAAAAACATATTCATTCAACCAAAATTAAACTTTTGATTTATTTACATTCTGACGATCATTTAGAGTCTATATGAAAAGTCGTTAATACATGTTGAAAAGTTGTAATAGGTCTATGTAACATCCTAATATCCGTTTTTCCCCGCTCGACGCAGGAGAGCGGCCTTTCCCGTAATAAAAAAGAAGAAAAAAAGAAAGCTAAAATTTACCACAGAAAGTCAAAAGATAAATGAAGCGATAGAAACCAGCTAAGAGCTAGATAATCTAACAATTAAAAGAACCTTGCCTGAAAGGGCTAGATGAAACAGTATTTGACTGCATTATTTAACCGCATCTCAAAAATACTCTTACATCTTTGTTTTGTTATTCTGCTAATTTTCAAATCTCTTCTCTCTGCTTTATGGGCAGCGCCGCCAGACAAGCTGGCGGAATTTTTCGATTTTATCCGAATTAAAGCCATTTCTGGGGTGGATGATATTTATTTTGACTTATGAAGCGTCATTAGCTATATTGAGTCTTTCTTTCTGTAAAAGGACGCCAGAAATGCTGGTGGGGGAGCTTATGTTTATATGTGGACTTAAATGCGGTTTAGAGGGTAAAAGAAAGTTTTCTCAGGCTAAACGGAGGTTTTTGACGATATTCTGTTCAGCATATGAAAGCCAGAAATTAAAAATAAAGAAAAACCCGGAAAGCTGCAGATGGAAGAGAAAAGCTAATAAAAAATAAGCCTGAAAATAATTCAGGCTTCATTGTATCCGATTTCTTCTTTTGTAAGGTAGCAGGCGGGGTCATCTGCCCAGACGTTTCCGTATACGGCTTCGGCTCGTACTCTGAAATTCCCATTGCAGACGNNCTTGAGCCCTGCCATAAGTTCGTTACTCAGGTCGGTCCAGATCTCGCTGAAGGGCCTTTCCCGCACATTTCCGAAGGAGTAATGTCTCCAGAACTGGTCGGCATGCACAGAGCCGTCCCAGGACACGCATCCTATTCCTATGCCTGAGGAGTTGCCCTGGTTCATGGAAAGAAGCTCAAAGATCTCGGCAGCCCTTTCCGGGTTTTCTTTCAGCATTTTCAGGTAGATGTAGGGGCCGTCGCAGTGGTTATCCACGGTAAGGACTTCTGCGGGAAAACCTTTTTCGTGCAGTTTCCTCGTCCTTTCCATAATCAGGTCCACAGCCTGCCTGGACTCTTCAAGAGAGAGGTCTTCGTCTACCATTTTTGAGCCCCTGCCTGCATAGACAAGGTGATAGAAGCAGATCCTCGGAATGTTTTCTTCTTCAAGCAGGTCAAAGATCGCAGGGATATCCTTTACGTTTTGCTTGTTGATGGTAAAACGGAGACCTACTTTTATTCCTTCTTCCTGGCAGTTGTGCAGACCCCTGAGAGCTGCATCAAAAGCCCCCTGCATGCCCCTGAATTTGTCGTTTGTTTCTCTTATGCCGTCAAGGGAAATCCCCACATAAGAAAGTCCTACCTCTTTCAGCTTCTTTGCAAGGGGTTTGTCTATAAGGGTCCCATTTGTTGAGATTACAGCCCTCATCCCTTTTTCCCGTGCATAGGCTGCAAGTTCGGGAAGGTCTTTCCGCATTGTGGGCTCGCCCCCGGAAAAGAGCATAACAGGAGACCCAAAAGCTGCAAGGTCATCGATAAGAGCTTTTCCTTCCTCTGTTGATAGCTCGTCTTTAAACTCAATGTCCTTTGCCTGGGCATAGCAGTGAACACATTTCAGGTTGCATCGGCGGGTCATGTTCCAGACTACTACCGGCTTTTTATCTTTCGAAAACTGCAGAAGGTGAGAAGGAAGCTTCTTTGAGTCTCTCCCATAACGGAGGGCATCGGAAGGCTCAACGGTTCCACAGTAAAGTTTTGAAATGCCTATCATGTCAATCGTCTAGAATGAAATTGTTTTCTGCAATTTTAAGTATTGTTTTTTGAATCGCTTTCTGAGTCAGTTTTGTGAGTTTATTTCTTAATGAATCTTTTAGCCTCTGGACCTGACTTCCTGCGACTCTCTTATTGTCCTATCATCACAGTTCTTTTTTCATAGCCTTTAACAGGGCTTCGAAAGTGAACTCGTTAGGAATCACGTCAGCCTCGACTCCGTGTTTTTTCAGAGTGTTTCCGGTAGGGGTTCCGATTGCACCCACAACAGCTTTGCTGAGGGTTTCTTTTATAGTTTCTTCTGCCCCAAGCTTTTCCGCATGTCTCATGAAACCCTTAACCATCATAGAGCTTGTAAAGGCAAAGGCGTCGACCTCTCCTGCAAGTGTGCGCTCTATGAGCTCTTTCTGGTTTGCTCCTTCCGGAATACTGAGGGTATATACATGAGTCTCATAAACCGTTGCTCCACACTTCTCAAGGCCTTCTATCAAGACTTTTGCTCCAAAAGCGCTTCTTGCAAGGTCCACAATTTTTCCTTTTACTTCGGGGCAGAGGGCTTCTACTATCCCTTCGGAACTGTAGTCTGCAGGAAGGAAGGAGTTTTCAATTCCTATTTTTACAAGCTCTTTTTCAGTATTAGGGCCGATTGCTATTACTTTGCTTTTTTTCAGGGCTGAAATGAAGTTTTCTTTTTCGGCGTCAGAGAGCTTATCCAGTGTGAAAGTTATCCCGTTTGCGCTTGTGAAGACAACATAATCCGAAACCCCGTCAATGACCCTTTGCACAAAAGGCTCGAATCCGTCATCTTTTATGCCTTCCAGCTTTATCATCGGGGCATATATGGGTTCAAATCCATGTTCTCTGGCAATTGCTTCGGATTTTTCACGGTAGCTTTCCGGCCTCATGATTGCAAGCACTGGAGCTTTAACTGCTTCCGGTTCTTCTGCCATGTTATCTTCTCCTCCCAATTAAGAGAATTAAAACTCCGCTCCTGTAATTTGCTCACCAAGGATATCGTGCAGGTTGACGACATCCCCTACAACCGTGATAGCAGGAGCTTTTACTTTTCTCTCCTCTGCCAGGTCAGCAATATTCTCAAGGGTTCCTACGGTCACTCTCTGGTCAGGCCGGGTTCCTCTTTCTATTACTGCAACAGGGGTCTTCGGGTCCTTGCCGTGCTTTATGAGCTCTTGAGTATTTCGCCTGAGCATTTTTACGCCCATAAAGATTACAATGGTCCCGTTAAACTTTGCCAGGGTCTTCCAGTCGAGCCCGCTTTCTTCTTTTGTAGGGTCTTCATGCCCTGTAATGAAAGTAACCATCGAAGTGCTGTCCCTGTGAGTCACAGGAATTCCGGCATAGGCAGGCACTGCGATTGCAGAAGTGATTCCAGGCACGACTTCAAATTCTATGCCTTCTGCTACGAGCACTTCGGCTTCTTCTCCTCCCCTTCCGAAAACGTATGGGTCTCCTCCTTTCAGCCGGACTACCATTTTGCCTTCCTTTGCTTTTTGCACAAGCACCTCATTGATTTCGGACTGGGTCATGGTGTGGTTGCCCGCATATTTTCCCACATCAATCTTCTCTGAACTTTCCGGCATTGAGCCCAAAATTGCTTTTCCCGGAAGCTGGTCATAAATAATGACTTCAGCACTATCAATCAGCCGGCGGGCTTTCAGGGTAAGGAGCTCAGGGTCACCTGGACCAGAACCCACAAGATAGACTTTTCCGTAATTTCCTGACATATGACGACGGTTCCTTTTTTTTCCTTTAAGATTGCTGATAACCTTCTGATACCTTATAATTGGGATAAATGATTCTCTTCCTTCATACTCTGAAAGATGGTCCGATACCTGAACGGAGAAATTCCGTAGCAGGACAGTTTCTTTCGGGGGAAGCCATCTTCTGAAAAGGAAAAGTTTGACGGGATGTAAATCTGTAGGGTTTAAAGAGCTTTTATAATAAATAGTATACCATCTTTATGCAGTTTTATTGCACAACTTCTATATATTAAGCACTATATTTATCTGCTTGAACTTTCCGACCATACTTGCCTGCCTTATGGCTTTAATGAGATTCGGATAGAGTGAGTAGTAATCAATAAATACTTCTGATGTAATTAGTGAGTTCTTTATAATCATAGTCCATCATAAACCAGTGAGTTCATTATGCTTCGTATTATTTTTCTTGGCACTGGAGGCTCTCTCCCGACCCGCAATAGAAATCCTTCTGCAGTAATTGTTAATCTTAAAGGGGAACTCCTTCTTTTTGACTGCGGAGAAGGTACCCAGCAGCAGATGATGCGTGCAAAGACGGGAATGATGAGCCTGTCTTCTATTTTTGTCAGCCACTTCCATGCCGATCATTTTCTTGGTATACCGGGTCTTATTCAGACCATGTCCTTCCTGGGAAGGAAAGAGCCGCTGACGATTTACGGACCAGAAGGGGCGCGAGAATTTACCGAATTTTTTAAGGTTATGGGCTACTGCAATCTTAAATATGAAGTCAGAGGCGTTGAATTGAAACCCGGGGACATAGTGGAAGGAAAAGATTATGTTGTCCGAGCACTCAAGACCGAGCACAGCACGCCAAGCCTTGGATATGCCCTTATTGAAAACCCACGTCCGGGACGTTTTAACAGGGAAAGGGCAGTCGAGCTTGGAGTCCCTCCCGGCCCCCTTTTTGCAAAACTACAAAAAGGCAGTCCTGTAGAGATTAACGGAAAGATCGTAAAGCCCGAAGAAGTTGTGGGAGCTCCGAGACCCGGGAGGACGATCATATACACCGGCGACACCAGACCCTGTGAAGCCGTGCTTGAAGCCAGCAGGGATGTCGATATCCTGATTCATGACGGAAGCTTTGCCGATGAGATGGCAGACTGGGCAGAAGAGTCCATGCATTCGACGGCAGGAGAGGTTGCAGCTCTTGCCAGGAAAGCCGGCGTCAGGAAACTTGTCCTTACCCATATCAGCTCACGCTATACCGACGATGTGGGCCCTATCCTGATAGATTCAAAAAAATTATTTGAAAATGTTATCGTAGCCGAAGACCTTATGGAACTTGAAGTGCCTTACCGGCCTGAATAAGTCTTCGGATACCGACTATTCATAAATATTTTTTTAAAACGGTATTAAAAAGTAGGTTAAGCCTATCCTCAGGAAACAAACCCGTGGAAATAATCTTTATCCTAGCAAGATTTCAGACCAGATTTCAGACCAGACTTCAATATAATCAGGATTTTTCAATACAATCAGGTTTATTCAGGTTTTTTAAACAAGTGTCCAGTCAAGCGGTTTGTTTTCCGCGTTATAGAGTGTAACTCTCATACTCTTATCTTCGATCTCATAAATCGGTTTGATTCCGATATAGAATGTATCCCCAGGGTTGATTATAATTTCCTCTCTAACCCTTCCAAAGTATACCCTTCCCTTTGTATTTTTTTCTTCAACTGTGACACCTTTCCAGGCCAGGTTCCTGATCACAGTTACAACCCTGCATTCAAAGCGGTCGACTTCACGTATTTCATCCATGAGAATCCCTTTTAAGTCTTGTTTCAGGTATGGTTGAGACTTCAATTGAACATGATTTTTGATAAAGAATAATGATTTTTATACATAAAACTATCCCAGAGACTTTAACAGAAAAATTTTCTTTAATTTTTTTAAAGCCTTTTTGCAAACCATAAATCTAAAAAAAACTCCTGTGGCTAAAAAATTGGTTTATGGTAGATGATGTAAATTCTATATGAACTAAATCATAAAATCAGCTCTTGANNACTGATAATAAAACAACTGATAACAAAGCAAAACAACTGAATATAACAAAGCAGCTGAATCTAATAAATACACTGAATCTAACAAAATAACTGATAATAAAACAATGCATAAGAGGAGTGCCTGGAACGTTAAATAGAAAGAGAGTATAAAGGCACTTCCCCTTTAAATCTCCGTTTTTCTTTTAATCCTTTGTTTTCAATTATACATACAGATGAGTCGGGTCCGGAATAGGATCTTTCCTTCCCAGTCTTGCAAGGGATTTTTCGAAGTCTTTGCCGGTGACGACTTCCCTATCTTCAATAATTGCCTGATGCAGGGCTGTTTTAAGGATTTTCTCGACAATATCCCTGCCAGAAAGCCCTTTTGACTTCTTTGCAAGCGTCTGAAAATCGCATTCTTCCACGCTCAGGGGGAAAGTCTTCACGTTAGATTCCAGTATATGAACAATCTCTTCTTCAGCTGGAAGGATAAACTCGATTTCCTCTTCGAACCTGCTTCTTACGGCAGAGTCCAGGGAGTTGACCCGGTTTGTGGAACAGATGGTGCAGACTCCTTCACGTTCAACTATCCCGTCCATTTCTGTCAGAAGGGCGTTTACTATTTCGCTTACATCTCCCCTTAGCTCCTGGAATCTTCTATCAAGTGCTATGGCATCCAGCTCGTCAATGAAGATTATGCAGGGAGCCATCTCTTCTGCGCGGTCATAGAGCTGGTGGATCTGGCGAGCTCCATCTCCTACGTATTCCCCTATTAACTGGGTAGCCTTGACCGGAATGATTGGAACGTCGGTCTTGTTTGCAAGGGCTTTTGCAAGCATGGTTTTTCCTGTGCCTGAGGGTCCGAAGAATAAAATGTTCCTCGGTGCCCATTTCCCGAAACGTTCGGGCTCTTCCAGAAAGCGTTCGATCAGCCTGCACTTCTGCTTTGCAAGGTCCTGTCCTATAACATCTTCGAATCTGACATCGCTTTTTATCTCCGAAGAAGAAGGAATACCGGTTTCCTCTTCGGTTACGATAATGGACGTTGAATTTCCGATCATTGATTCTGCAGGTTCCACATCTATAATGCGGTATGCAAAGTCAGGAAACATTCTCCTGTCAAAAAGGTATTCTCCCTTGCGGGCAACATAGCCGTTCCACTGTTCCCGTGCATAGTATTCAAAAACATCTCTGTTTTCAATAACGGGATACTCTTCCATCATGCCGCTCAGAGGATATCCTTCGGGCTTCAGGATGAGAAGTTCGGACGTGGATTTCCCGAACTCGGTATTGTTCTCGTGAGTTTTTTTTGCGTTCACTCTTTGTGAGACTGGTCGCACTTTGTTATCAACTCGAATACTTTTCTATACCCTATAGTGATTTGAAGAGCTAATAAAACTAACCCATGATTCCGATAGGTGAGTCTGTCAAATTCGCTTGCGAAAGCCTGACCTTTTACTCTCTGAAAGACTTGCTGCCGAAAAATACTTTATTCTTGTATTTATTCCGGAGCTACTTTTCCTGAAGTCATTTCGGTGTTACTTCTCCTGAAATTGCTGTTTTCCTGCAATGTGCTGTTCTTCTGTAGCTTACTGTTTTCTTCTCTTTACCGCTTTACTATGAACTTATCGTACTGACTTCAGATAACCATTATATATCCAGATATTTAATTTACAGATATGTATCTTGAAAGATCTTCTAAGATACAGAAGGTCTTTGATGTATGTAAAATATTTATAGGAGTAAGAGATAAAGAGGTTATTGTTTAAAATTTACTTAAACAATTACGCAGGCTTCAATCATTTCTTAAAGAGGCTTCTATAAAGTTTGCTCCGGTATATCTTTCATGTCTTCATGTTTAAATGATAAGAGTTTAAATATTGATGAAACTCTGTCAAAAGGGAAGACTAATATATTAGGGCAATAATATAAATATTTTAATTATCAAATCGAAACTATTTTAAGAATAGTTTAAACGCAGCAATAATTACCAGCCTGTTATCTGATTGAATATCTGTATGGTAATTCTGTGTACCTGATTAGACATCAAAAAATGTGAAAAATCTTAAGCATCTAAACAAGTTAGTTTCAGAGCATGATTTATATGTTTACTATGGAGAATACTGAAGGTTTTGACCAGAAAACTCTTGATAAAATGAACGCTGAAGTCAAAAAGACTATGAGCAAGCACGATCCAAAGTCAAAGGATTATAAAAAAATCTGCGAACAGGTTGAAGACCAGGTTTTCGACAAATACTGTTCTGAGGTATTCAGACCCTCTCTTAAACTTTAAATCTTACCGACGGATAACTTTATCCCGGTAATTTTTAATTTTTTGCTGAATTTTTATTCTTGTTTTCCCTTTTTTCACTTTCCTGTTTCAACCTTGATTCTTCCTATCTCGACTTTAATCCTTTCCGTTTCAACTTTAATCTTTTCGGTTTCAACTTTGATTTTAACTTTGGTTTTGGATTTGACTTTGGTTTTAGATTTAACTTTGGTTTTGACATTTACTTTCTTACTCAAGTAATATATTCTATAAACTCTAATTTATATTGAGAACTTTTTTATATCCTCATTNNGACACCGACCTTTTTTCCGAATTAAGTGCACAGGTAGATCTTTATAACGAAAACTTCGATAAAGTGCCCTCACTCGTTAAAAGACTTGTGGCAAGCGAGGAGATTGCCGGGAGAATCGAGCTTGATAATGGTGAAATGCTCTACGTGACTCTGCTTATGAGAGGCGGGCAAGTAGGAGAGTTTTACAGGTACGATACTCCGAATGATCCTAACTCAAGGTTCGGGCCTTCCATAATCGTTGAATCCGATGAAGATACGATAAGAGAAATACTTGATTCGGACGATACTTTAAGGAAAGCTGTGGAAAAGATGAA
>DUIO01000081.1 GCA_013330315.1 Methanosarcina sp.
TGGATCTTGCTCACGAATTTTAAAACCCCTCCAAACTCGCCTGCATTGGTTTTTGTTTCAATCCTTGTTTTAATGGATCTTGCTCACGAATAGGGCAAAAATTTCCGTTATTTGGCCAGAAAAGGCCGGAAATGAGCCCTTTTTCGGGGCTAAAATTCTTGCTGGAAAATTATCAAACCCTTTATAAATACAAGAAAAACTTCTCATACGCAGATATTTCGGTAACAGCAATCTACGCATTTTCTAGAAGATCTGGAAGTCTTAGGATATAAGCCTTTTTGAACAATATCAACTATTTCCTCGATTATTTTCTCGGCTTTTTTGAAATCAGAATTTGTAACCTCCATTTCTTTGACTAGGCTGTTGCTGCGTGTAAAACAGAGATAGGCACGGTTTACTTCAATATTGTAATTTTCCCGGATCAAAAGACCTTGCAAAACCAGCTGGAATTTGTAGGTTTTAAAAATCTGGTCTTTGTACTCAGCAAATTTGTATTCAAGAGGGGCTGCCGTTCCGTCTTCCAGAAATAAAACTTCGTCAACAATTCCTTTTATATGGTGTTGCTTTGAAGCGATAAAAACATCGCTCTCTTTCCTTATGCAGTTAAGTTTCTTCCTAACATAATCTCTATTGGTTAATTTCCTTGTTTCATGAACCTCGCGGCCTTTAATGACCTTGAACCTTTTCTCTTCGTGCTGGGGAATATCGAGACAGTACATATAATAAATGAAGCGGGGACAAAACAGATATTCGAGGACATCTGAAATTCTGATTATTGTTCCTGAATCAGTTTCCTCAATTAAATCACCAAGTACTTCATTATTGATTTCAGCGTCAGTTTCAGCTTCTCCACTTGAAACTAATTCGGGATCTGCCATATCTCTCTCCAAAAAATTCAAAAGAATTTTGTAATTATCTCGTCGCTGACAAGCTCTTTATCAAAAGCCTGGCCAATCAGCTTGACCTGCTTAAACGACTGTTCATCCATAGGGAACACATACACAGAATCTTTCTCTGTATCAATCCATTCTTCACATTCAAGTGCAAGAGAATCCCTATCGTTTGAATTAAGGTCTCCCAGAAAAACGCTCTTCTGGACCCTGTAAAGCCCATAGCTCTTACAGCAGTCGCTTACTTTTTGGCGAATCCTGTTTTCCGTAATGTCATATATCACCCAGACAAGCAAATTCAATCCCCCTACTTTCATTTCCCGATCAAGCTGTTTGCAATCCTGTGACAGTCGAACTGGATTGTGTTTCCAATTTTTATGTTTCGACCTTTGTAGCTTATTTCTTTATCAAAAGTTTCATTGACAGCCTGGATAAGGACGGCTTTACCTTCTTTATTCAGAGTCATGCCGTTCGGAATTTCATCAAAAAAGCCGTCTGAAACCTGTTTTTTTGAAAAAAGATTGAAAACAGTCCTGTCAATGTGGATACGGTACATCTCAATCAGGTCAAACACAAAAGATTTTTTATTATAGTCATCGGTATGGTTAAAACCGACATAAGGATCAAGCCCGGCTATAATGCAAGCCTTTTCAACCCTCGAATACAAAACTCCATATCCATAATTTAAAAGGCAGTTAAACTCATCCTTTGCCGGGTTCCTGCTTCTGCCATTGAACTTCCATTTATCTGGCAAAAGAAAACTCAGAGCCTCAAAATAATGTCTGGAAGCCATTCCCTCAAGCCCCATGATTTTTCCTCGCATATCGTCAAGTTTACCTTCAAGGGCTTCAAGCTGGGTTTTCATGTCTTCCATTCCGGAAATGTAATCATCGAGCTCATCCTTCAGATCAGACCTGTTCTTTTTGAGGTCTTTCAAAAAAAGGATCTGGCTGTCAATCTTCTGTTCAATCCAGCCTTTTGCAAGCCTGAAACCTTCCGGCTCGTCCGAAATCTGAAGCTGCCTCCTCCTTATGTATGTCGTGCTTCCGAGTTTTGAGTGCCACACCCGTCCGTAAGGATCCCCGAAGTTGTCCAGAAAAACGATATCGATATTGTTTTCTACCGCAAATTTTATCGCATCTGTAGTTATGGTTGCAGATGTTGTAATTAAAATGCTTTCAACTTTCTTTTCCGAGACTTCGAAAACCTTGTCTTCATTTTTAACAAGGAAACAGTTGTTCTGCTTTTTAATAAAAGAACCGTGGGTGTTGATTACAAGCTGCATTTATACCACAATATTAGTTACTTTTCATAGACCATAGTCCATCTTCACATANNATATTTTAAAATTCATATCTGACTTTACTAATTTCGAACCTGGCACCCAACAAATGCTTGCTTCGGAAAATTGAGCACCAAATTTCCCATTATCTGTTGTAATTCTTCCTACAAATGGCTCGATGTTACCTTCAATTTGCGGTTCTGACTTTTCTTGCTGTTCAGCACAGGCATGTGCAAGAATAAAGTTATCATTCGGGACTTTAACAACCGGTTCAATTTGGGAAGAGTCAAACTCATAATCAAAAAAAGTATTGTACTCATTTGGCTCTTTTTCAATAGCAACCCTGCCCCAGCCATATCCCCGTTCTCCACCTATCTGAATTTTTGGTAAGGCGGTTTTCCAGTTGATATTACATCCACTTCTTTCAATTACATAACCGATAAGAAAGACTTGTTGCCCCTCTCTTGTTTTGGGTAAAATGTACTCAGTCTCATGGAGCATACCTTCTACAGCAGTTTTGTTTTCTAAAGCAGCGCTCTGATAACTCCCAATATATTTCCAGGTAAATCTGTTATTGTCTTCCCATGGAAACTCATTTACTTTAGAATCATTATCGCTTGGATAAAAATAACTGAATCTGAGATCTCCATTTATTTTTTCTCCAATCCCCTTGTAGTCAGAACTATTCTGATCCCGTGTAATTCTGGCTGTTAGAGCTCCCCAGATTGTTTTAGCTGGCACATAATATCTCGTTTGCTGGAGGTTGCTTGTCTTTTTCCAGCCAATGTGGATTGGTGAAAGCACCTGCAAACTAACCTGGTAAAGAGTCCACATATTATGATCTCCCATCTTTAGCTGCTTTAGCTCCATAGCGAGCATACAAAAGAATCTGTTCCCAGAGTTGTTTTGTAAAAAAAAGAGTATCAAGATCTTTGCAGATATACTTTGAAACGAAATCCAATTTGTCAGTTGAGGGGGCAGCTGATGATTTAATTTCAATCAGTTCTGTCATTTCAAATAAATTTTTCNNATCTTTATCACTTCTTGATTGGAGATAAAGAACACAGGCATATACTCCATTCTCCTGTAAAACACCAAGTGTTTTTGTAACAAGGTTTTCAACGCTAGACGAGTCTATTAAGTTTTGCTTAATCGTTTCATCTATAATTTGCTGAGAAAGCTTTGCTGCTTGGTAATCAAGATTATCTTTCGGATCAATACTCATCGTTTATAACCTCCAATCAGCAATGCAATTGACCCGCCCAAATCCTCTTGTAGTCATTCCTCCTACCCCTAAAAATTCCA
>DUIO01000135.1 GCA_013330315.1 Methanosarcina sp.
CGGGCAGACCTTACCTTTTTGAAGATCTCCATTACAATAATGACAGTGCCGGCAATTATGAAAAAGCTGAACCAGCTCTCAAACGAAACAGGGTTTATGCTGAGAAGTTCCTGCATGAAAGGCATGTGCATGGCAAGTATGTGTAGCCCCTGCATCATTACAACGCCTACCACCAGAAAATAATTGTTTCTTGCGGGTACACGGAATGCGGAACGGTACTCAGAACGGCAATTGAATACATGGAAGTTCTCAAAGAGGACCATCAACAGCAGCAGGGAATTCCTTGCAAAGGTCTCCTCATACCCTTTCCCAAGTAACCATGCCCAGGCTATAAAAGCTATTATTCCGATAGTCATCCCTGAAATAAGTGTTTCTTTTATCATCAGGTCATTGAAAATTCCTTCATCGGGTTTTCTCGGTTTTCTGTACATCACTCCGGGCTCTCCTGCCTCGAAAGCAAGAGCTACCCCCTGAATTCCGTTTGTTACCAGATTGAGCCAGAGAAGCTGCACTGCAAGTAACGGTATCGATAAGCCCGCAAAAAGTGCGAGTATGAAAAGAACAACTTCTGAAAGCCCTGTAGATATAAGAAGAAGGGTGACTTTTCGGATGTTATCATAAGCGATCCTCCCTTCTTCCACTCCTGCAACAATGGAAGAGAATGTATCGTCTGTCACAATCATGGACGATGTATCTTTTGCCACATCGGTTCCTGACCCCATTGCCACACCTATATTTGCCCGCCTGAGTGCAGGAGCGTCATTAACCCCATCACCGGTTACGGCGACAAAATGCCCCCTCATTACGAGCGCATCGACAATCTGCATTTTCTGTACCGGGGTTACCCTGGCAAACACTCGTATTTTTTCGAGAGTGGTCATATAAGTTGGGAGCTCAGGGTCGCCAAGCTCTTCCATTTCTTTGCCTGTGAGCATTTCCTCCCGTGAATTGGTGATGCCAAGTTCGCTGGCTATTGCGAGGGCAGTCTTTTGGTGGTCCCCTGTAACCATTATTACCTCAATTCCCGCTTTTTTGCAGGTCCTGACTGCTTCACTGACATCTGGTCTCAGGGGATCGATGAAAGCTGCAATGCCGAGAAATGTGAGCTCTGGCTTTACGGATTTCAGGTCGGGCACTTCGCCTATCTTGCCCTTTACGGGCCCCTCAGCAATAACGAGTGCACGGTATCCTTTCTCCATTAAGGAGTTCAGTTCCATATTCAGAGAATCCGGATCTATCGGGATCGTCCCCTCTGCTGTTTCCATTACTTTACAGTATGGAAGGACAGCTTCCATAGCCCCTTTGACAGCTGCCCTGATAGAACCGCTTTTTTCCTCCTCATAGGCATCTGCCTGATAATATACAGCTGCATACATTCTTTCGGATTCGAAGGGTACTTCGGCAACTACTTTTGTTTCACGTCTGACTTCTTCCGGATTTATCCCTATCTTGGACGCAAGCGCAAGAAAAGCAACATCTATAGCGTCGCCGTGATGGGTCCATTTCCCACCTTCCTGGGAGAGAGTTCCTTCATTGCAAATCGTAGCAGCAAGTGCAAGCTTCCGAAGCCTTTCCATATCTTTTATCTCAGGAAAATCCCCGTTTTTCTGCTTTATTTCCCCCGCAGGTGCATATCCTTCTCCCGAAACTTCAAAATAATCTCCAGGAGGAAGAAGTACCATTCTTGCGGTCTGCTGGTTGACGGTAAGAGTACCGGTCTTATCGGTTGCTATAGTGGTGCAGCTTCCCAGGCTTTCTACTGCTGAGAGCTTGCGAACAATTACATTTCGTCTGGCCATTCGGGTAGATGCAATCGAGAGTGCAACTGTAACTCCTACAGGTAGCCCTTCAGGAATAGCAGACACTACAAGGGCTACGGCAAGGAAAAATACTTCTATGGGGGCAGTTCCCTGCGAAAGGGCAACTGCACTCATCACGCCACTTGCAGCGATTACGACAAATCCTATTTTCCGGGCAAAGTCTTCCATCCGTATAAGGAGAGGGGGCTTTGCAGACACTGTTTCCGTTACAGCACGTGCAATTATCCCTACTTCGGTTCGGCTGCCTGTTGCAGTTACAGCTCCACAGCCGCGCCCTGTGATTACAGTGCTTCCGGCATATGCCATATTGCGCCTATCACTTACAGGAATATCTTCACCGAGTATACCCACAGTCTTCTGCACTGCTGCAGATTCTCCGGTAAGGAGCGATTCATCTATAGTAAGGTTTGTAGCACGGAGGATACGGAGGTCGGCAGGGATACGGCTTCCTGATTCCAGCAGGACAATATCTCCGGGAACTATTTCTTCAGCCGAAATTTTTATCTCGGCTCCCCCTCTCCTGACCCTGGACATAATTTTTAAGATAGTCTGCAACTGTGTTGCGCTCTGCTCAGCTTTCCATTCTTGAATGGTGCCGATTACAGCATTGATTATTACTACAAGGAAAATGAATCCTGCATCCCTCAGGTCCTCCAGTAGAACAGAGATTATTCCTGCCATAAGGAGGATATAAATTAAAGGGCTTTTGAACTGATGGAATATTATCTCTGCCAGTCCGGGAGGCTTTCTTGCAGGAAGGGTATTTCTCCCATATTCCTGAAGTCTGATAGTTGCTTCTTCAGGCTCAAGCCCTCGGGAAGAAGTATCAAGCTTTTTAAATACATCTTCATTTCCCAGAGAATGCCACAAAGTAGTGGTTTTAACGTGGTTCTCAGAAGCTTCAGGTTCGGAATTTTGCCTCCGAAAAATTCTATTCTTTCTTTTTTCTTCCATATCTTGCTGCTTTTTGCCCTTCTCAGGGACACCCCGGTCTGATAGAAGCACGTTCGCCACCCCTTTGCTAGTTCTTTATAATTTGTTCCCAACAATACTATTTTTATTTCTTTTTCTAATCTGATGCACAGGCTAAGTTTTACAGGTGTTAAGTTATTTTTCTTTTATTTTTCTGTCGGGAATTGGAGAAATAAATTAATTTTTTTAGGATGTTATTTTCGTATCTTTTCAAAATAACTGTATCCCTTAAATACTGAAAATTGCTTGGTAAGGGGCAATTGCCGGTATCCTGACTGTTCAATATCCTGGATACCCTGATATTCCATAAAACTGAGTTTTTCGCCTATATCCCCTTTCGCAACATATGTTGCTTATAATATAAATCTCGTTTCGCATAATCATTCAGTATTACATTTCGATTTGATACTGACAGATTCTGATTTAAATTCGACAACTCTCAATGACATTTTCTGCTACAATATTTTTAATTCTGCATTAATAACTGATAAAAATAGTTTTCGAAACTGATTTATACTCTTTTTTTCACGTGCGTCCTGTACGAAGATTTCGAGTTTAAATTATTGGTAAGATTTTTTCATCTACAAAAAACAAGAATATAATATAAGAAGAATATAAAAATAATAGGAAAAGGAAACGCAGGAAAAGATAAAACAGGAAGAAGAGGCAGGAAGAACATATAGGAAGAAAATATAGGAAGAAGATACTCGGAGAGAAAAAGCAGGAGGAAGATACAGGAAGAGAAAATTGGGGAAAATAAAGGAAAAAAGGCATGTTCTGTCCTTTTTAGAGACCGTGTTCGGTATAGGTGCCTCTTGTTGGTTCGGGAAATCCTTTTCAGTTTGCCTCTTGCTTATCTGTCTAATTTATCTTCTTTTATAACTCTTTTTATTCATCCTTCCTGGTGCCTGCTTTGACTCACTCGTTTTATCCTTGGCCACTCCAGAATTTTGAAATCTACTTAGAGGTATGCTTCCTTCAATACAAAAATGAGAGACAGAAGGACCATTGTTATGCTGATGTCTTCGAATTTTCTGCTTCCCGCTTTGACCGCCGTATAGGAAATTATACCCCAGACAATCCCTTCGGCGATAGAATAACTGAATGTCATTATAAGAATAGTTACTGCTGCAGGGACGAGTTCTGTCCAGGTATCAAAATCAAGATCTCTTAAACCCTGGATCATGAAAATTCCTACCATTATAAGGGCTGGGGATGTAGCATATGCCGGGATAATAGCTGCTATCGGAGAAATAAAGAGGGCAAGCAGGAAAAGGATTGCTACGACAACGGATGTGAGTCCCGTTCTTCCACCTGCTTCGACTCCTGATGCGCTTTCTACGTAGGTCGTGACTGTTGAAGTCCCCAGAACAGCTCCTGCACAAGTGGCAACGGCATCAGCCATAAGTGCCTGTTTTGCTCTTGGAAGTTTTCCGTCCTCATCAAGGAAATCAGCTCTTGAAGCAACCCCTACAAGCGTGCCTACAGTATCGAAGAAGTCCGTAAAAAGGAAGGTAAACATTATTACATAAAAATCCGGATTTTGAATGATCGAAAAATCAAACTGGAAAGCTATAGGGGCAAGGGAGGGAGGCATAGAAAAGAGTGAACCAGGAGCTTCTGTTACCCCCAGAGATATGCCAATAACTGTTACAATAAGGATTCCCCACAAAATTGAGCCTCTTACTCTGTATGCCTGAAAGACTACCATCAGCACAAAGCCAATAACTGAAAGAAGCACCGTTGTTTCTCCCAGATCTCCAAGTGCTACATAGGTATTGGGATCCTGTACAACTATTTTTGCACCTGTAAGCCCGATGAATGCAATAAAAAAGCCAATTCCCGCACTGATCGCGATTTTGAGGTTTTTAGGGATTTCATTCACTATTGTTTCTCTCAATTTCGTCAGGGTCAGAAGGATGAAAATGATACCATCGATAAGAACTGCTGTAAGAGCTGCCTGCCAGCTTATATTCATGCCAAGGACAACAGTAAACGCAAAAAAAGCATTAAGTCCCATTCCGGGAGCCTGGGCAAAAGGGTAGTTTGCCCATAATCCCATTATCAGCGTTCCTATTGCAGCCGAAAGACACGTAGCAACCATAACGGCTCCGAAATCCATTCCCGTACTGCTCAGGATGGTTGGGTTCACAAAAATGATGTATGCCATCGTTACGAAGGTTGTCAGACCTGCAACAATCTCAGTTCGTGGGTCGGTTTTATTTTCATGAAATTTGAATAGTTTTTCAAGAGTACTCATAAATTTCCCCCGAATATCAGTCTGGTTCAGAGCTGTGTAGAGCTACGTTATTCTAGCTGAACGTTCTTCAGGTTCTTATAATCGCGTGTCCTATGCCTTTTTTCTATTCATAGAGGATAGTTTTTCTGTATAAATATAATTGCTGGCTTATTCTTNNACTGTATTAGTTTCATGAGCTTCAATGTATTTTCCGAAAGTATTGGACAGATTTTCAAGTATCGCCGAACGAACTCCTCTCGGTATTATGAAGAAAATGCTACTTTTGAACTACTCAAAAGTTCTATTTTAGTTGCATTCTCTGGTGCACTAAGAATACATCTTGCATTTCTATTATTGCATATTCAATCAAGCATATTCACCTGTGTTGCAGGTGGCCTAATTATTTATACTGTCTATACTCTTGACAGAGCTCTGGGGTCTGAAGAAGATGTTGTAAATCGAACTGAATTGAATGGTTCGAATAAAAAAATAGGGCTGGCAGTTTCGATCCTGGCTTTTATTATAGGAACCAGTATACTGGCAGTAGAGGGAATGCTCTTGCTTGCACTCATACCTTTTATTACCGGTTACCTGTACAGTAAGGGAATCAAATTGGGCAGATTCGCTTTGAAACTCAAAGGCGGGCTCGGAATTAAAAATCTTGTTGTTGGACTCACCTGGGGCATTTTCATTGCAGGACTTGCGGGTAGTGGGTGTGGAAATCTCGTCCCTGTTGTTATGGTCTTTATTTTCTTCGGCGTCAAACTCTTTATTAACTCTGCAATTTACGATTTCAAAGATATTAGAGGAGATACTCTTGCAGGTATCAGGACCCTTCCCGTAAGCCTCGGAGCAAGAAAAACTCGCAATCTCCTTCTCTCTATGCACCTGTTCTCTCATTTTGTAATCGGGATTGCCCTTATTCACGGAGTCCTCGCTTTCGAGCCCCTTATAATTCTTTACAGTTTCGTCTGCGGGCTGATATGTATCCAGAACTACACAAACACAGAGGATGCAGAATTTTCTTCCCGGAAACTTGAAAGAACCGTGCTCGTAGACGGGGAATCATCTTCCATCCTTGGATTAAGAATGGTTGCAAGTTCACTGATTGCATAAAAACTCAATGTCTGAAAAATCGTATGAAAAATTTAAAATTTGTTCGAACTCTAAATTTGTAAACCTGAAAACTGTGTTGTAAACATTTATAAAAAGTAATAATCGGAAAATACATTCTTGATTTTGCTTGTACGGATCTTATATAGAGATCAAATAAAAAGCAGGTTTAATCGAGTATAATCCCTTCAATAACATTTCTAACTTTCTTTCTATCTCTTATAACATTTTTTACCTTGTTTTCTCCCTTTTCTCTTCACTTTTCAACAGTTGCAACCTTGAAATATGAGTTTTCGGATTACAAAGTCTTAATTTCAACTGCGTTTTCTTTATAATATTTAAAGAGGTCTTCTCCCCATTTAATTGATGAAGCATCAAAACCTACAAGGTCGCTTCTGGGATCGAATGTTCCGTTCCTGAAAAAGAGAGATAGGGACACAAATCTGTCTGTTACGACAAAAGCTACTTTTGCAGTATCATAAACATGGAAACTTGTGTGTTTATACTTTAGGAATTCTTCAATTTCAGCGTTATGCTCGCTTTTTATTTTGAAGAAGACATTAGGTGTAACAATTATAGAAATGGGAATATTCCTGCGAGCCATATCAAGGAACATAGCCGGATAGCTGGGAAGGAAGATTGACGCAAAGCCCATAAAACGGCCGGAAGCCGGGACATTATCCATAAATGCTTTATGAGAATCATAAATATGCTCATGTTCATCTTTTATGACTCTGCATTCTCTTAATTCCTGAATTCTATTCAACAACATCTCCGGGACTGCTGTAAGATCATGGTCTCTCCAGAAGTCTTCATTTGCTTCTATGGCTGTCAGAGTGTCAAGGAAAGGCTTGTAATATATCGCTGAGACCTTTCCAAGAGAAGTTAATCGATACATCCCTTCCTGCCTGACAATCATATTCGCAGTTTCCATCTCCTTCAGGCGAGGCAGGATCTCCGGTGATCTTACATCAAAGTAGTCTTTGATCTCCGAAAGGGTTTTAGGGCTCTCCTGAAGCAAAAATAGGATATCTTTTCGTTTTTCAGAAAAGGTTAGGATGCTTAAAAGTCCAGTTGATTTCACATACATCAGCCCGTGGTTTTTTGTACTGTTTCTGGAGTAATTTGGAAGTTACTATAAAGATGTAAGTTCTCCTACTTTCATTTATGTAGGTGGCAATTTGATTTTTTTCATTCCTTTCATCTTTTATATTGAATTGAGGTTGCAGTTATATCAAGGTGATATAATATTGCTAGAATGGTATACGAATTCAATATATATTATCTTTTTCAAGAGTATATGTAGTCCTTAATAATTTTTTCTTATATTTAGATATTCTGTGTATCTGTCTTTCGAAAATGTAAAGTCTCCCTATAGAAAAATATCCACGACTTCATTAATAATTTTATTATCTTAATGATATAAAATTATTCTATCAATATACGGCTTAACACTTCACATCAGGAACGCTGGTTGAAAATCATGGACAAAAAATTGATATTTAAAACTAGCCTTTTAATGAATTATTAATGAAAGTAACTAAGTCTGGTGAGAGTTAAGTATCTGTTATATGTAATAATTACTTTTTAAATTTATGGTTCATCTTAGGCAGTTAAAATTAAGCAGTTAAAATTAGACCATTTTAATTAGACTGCTAAAAGCAGAGTACAGATATTTAGCTGTCGTGACACAAATATATTCAGTCTTGAGTCAGTAAAGAATTTGGGATTGTAGTCTAGGATTGCTGTTTTTTCAAAAATATAACCGTGCAGTTGGCGGTATCCAGCCCTAAAAATTCCAGAAAATAAAGTTTAAATGAGAATATCCCTGCCTGGGCGCAGGGTTATTCTAGTTCCTCAAAGTGATCTCAGTTCTATGCCCTGAGTTTGTTTTTCTTTCTCTGCTTTTCCTTTTCAGTGAAGGAAATGGCGCATGCCTGTAAAAACCAGGGCGACTCCAAGTCTATTTGCAGTAGCGATAACTTCGTTGTCCCTGATAGAACCGCCGGGGGAAACAATATAACGGATATTGTTTTCCGCTGCATGAACCACGCTGTCATCAAATGGGAAGAAAGCGTCCGAAGCCATCACACATTCCGACATGATTCTCTGGCAGTATTCTTCAAAGGGTTCAGCAGGCTGCTCACGTTCATATATTACTTTCAGGTTTTCGACAGCCTTTGTAGCTGCCAGTTTGCGGATAGAATCCACCCTGTTGGGTTGCCCTGCTCCCATGCCCAGGACCATGAAATATCCGGGTCCGTATTCATGCGCAAGGATCACGGCATTGGATTTTGTAGCTTTGCAGGCTTTAAGACAAAACTCCGAGAGAGAACGCTTGTTTTCAGGATAGGGAATATCAGTAACAGAATCCCATTTTTCGTAGATCCCGATGTCACGGCTCTGTTTAAGCATACCTCCGATTACGTATTTGTAGGTATATTCCGTTCCGAAGACCTCCCTGAGTTCCGGAAGTTTCAGGAGCCTTAAATTTTCACTTTTATTTTTCAGATATTCAAGTGCATCGGGTTTAAAGTCTGGAGCGAGGATAATTTCTACGAATTTTCCGTTCAGGAAAGTTGCAGCTTCAAGATCAAAAATTTCATTTGTACAGATTATGCTCCCGTAAGCAGAAATAGGGTCTCCGTCCCAGGCAGCCTGCAGAGTCTGCAGAAGCGTTTCCCCTGTAGCAAGCCCGCATGGATTATTGTGCTTTACTATTGCAACGGCGGGAGAAGNNAGTTCCTTTACTGTCTGGAGAGCATTGTCCGCATCTACATAATTATTATAGGAGAGTTCTTTCCCATGCAGCTGGATAGCCTTTGCAAGGCTGGGACCTTCTATGTCAGGGTCTTTATAGAAATAGGCTTTCTGATGCCAGTTTTCTCCATAGCGAAGCTTAACTCCTTCGGTAAATTTAAGACGGAGCACTTCTTCCCCTAGCAGGGTCTTGCTCAAATAGCAATCAATAGCTGCATCATAATCTGTCGTATGCCTGAAAGCCTTCACTGCAAGTTCAGCCCGGGTTTTTTCAGAAATTATTCCGCTTGAGCGCAGTTCCTTAAGGATATGTCCGTAGTCCGAGGGGTCGGATAACACCGCCACCGAACGATAATTTTTAGCTGCAGAACGGAGAAGGGTAGGACCTCCAATGTCTATATTTTCAATAGCTTCTTCAAGCTCCACGTTCTCCCTGGAAACCGTTACTTCAAAGGGATAAAGGTTTACGGCTACCAGATCGATAAGGGAGATGTCTTCTTTTGCAGCTTCCTCCATCTGTTCCTTGTTGTCCCTGAGGCATAAAAGCCCGCCATGAATTCTGGGGTGGAGGGTTTTAACTCTTCCTCCCATCATTTCCGGATAGCCTGTGACTTCCGAAACATCTGTAACCTCAATGCCGGCATCACGAAGGATTTTCGCAGTCCCGCCTGTCGAGATAATCTTCACGCCAAGTGCTTCAAGCCCGCGTGCAAATTCCGCAATTCCTGTCTTGTCTGAGACGCTGAGCAATGCCCTTTTTACCAAAAAATCACCAATATACTTGGTTTAAAAATTATTAGCTATAAAACTTATGGTTTACACACTGTTTTAATGTCAATAAATTTTTTCAATGAAAAAATCAGAGTTCAACTTCTTAAATGCAACATTTCTGTTAACATTCTGATATAAACCTTCAAACATATTGTTCTTTAAGCTTTTGGTATTTTTCCATAACATTTCCACAGTTATTTCCGTCCTCTCCCGCTCAGAAAGAATGTTCAGGTTGAATACTTATTCTTTAGAGGCAGAAAGGATAATGAGCATTATAGGGAGGAGAGTCTTTCAACATTTTTTCTTAGCCCGCGCCTGATTTTAAGTCTGATCTCTGATTTTGCCCTTTAGTTTACTTCCTCAAGAAACAGGTAAAAAGGTTGGAAATCAATGGAAAAGGAATATGACATTATAATTATCGGGACAGGCACTGCAGGTCGAACTCTGGCAGGCAGAGCAGAATCTTCAGGACTAAAATTTGCCATCATTGATTCAAGGGAGTATGGAGGTACCTGCCCTCTCAGAGGATGCGACCCTAAAAAAGTCCTTGCAGGGGTATCCGAAGCCGTAGACTGGAACAACAGGCTTATAGGCAAAGGTTCAGGCTCAGACAAGCCTTTTGAAATTGATTGGCATTCACTTATCAAATTCAAAAGAACCTTTACGGAAAACTATCCCCCTGAAATTGAGAAAATGTTTAAAAACATGGGGATTGACATGTATCGCGGAAGAGCCCGGTTTGAATATAAAAATACCGTTCTTGTCGGGAAAGATAAACTCAAAGGGAAGTATATTTTCATTGCAACGGGATCAAAGCCTCGGAAACTGAATATCCCAGGTGAGGAATACCTTACGACAAGTGAGGAGTTCATGGAGACTGAGAAGCTCCCTGAAAGGATTATTTTTGTTGGAGGCGGATATGTATCTTTTGAATTTGCACACATTGCCAGGCGGACAGGGGCTGAAGTTTTAATCCTTCACAGGAGCGAAAAACCGCTGGGCACCTTTGATTCGGATATGGTACATCTGCTTGTTAGGGCTTCCGAGGCTGCAGGTATAAGGGTGCTTACAAACAGGCCGGTTATGGCTGTCGAAAAAGGAGATACCGGGCTTCTGGTCAGGACCGAATACAGGACCGAAACTGAATCCGAAACTCAGGCTTTTAGTGCAGACATGGTGGTAA
>DUIO01000099.1 GCA_013330315.1 Methanosarcina sp.
AAGTTGGAGAAAGTGCTTTCCCGAGCCGAGCTGATAAAGGTATGGGCCAGGCGGTTTGTGAATGCAAAAGACTTTCTCTACCTGGCGCGTGGGATACTCTATCCCGTTGCCCTCGAGGGGGCTCTGAAGCTCAAAGAGATCTCATACGTGCACGCTGAAGGCTTTGCTGCGGGAGAATTGAAACACGGCCCAATCGCCCTTCTTGACGAAGGAACTCCGGTAGTTGCAATTGCTACAAGAGGGCAGACATATGAGAAGATGCTCAGCAATATAAAAGAAGTAAAAGCCAGGGATGCTTTCGTGATTGCGGTTGCCGACAGCAAGGATATGGAAATAGGAAAATATGCGGATATTATCCTCAGAGTCCCGCAGAGCAACGAGCTGCTCGCTCCTCTCTTGAGTGTTGTCGTGCTCCAGTTGCTTGCGTACTACACAGCTCTTGCCAAGGACTGCTCTATTGACAAACCCCGTAACCTTGCAAAGAGCGTTACTGTCGAATGAGTTCATCTGTCGAATAATGGTAAGGACCGGAAATTCCAGGATTTGAAACTTAAAGCCAGATTGTTAACTGTTTGGAAGTATTCGGAAATCGAATGAAGCGGAACATAACTTAACTTTCAGAAAAAAAGCAGAACTTCGTTAAAGAACTGGATTTCACTAAAATGGAGTGGGATTTATGAAACTCTTCGGATCTTCAGGAATTAGAGGCATAGTAAATAAAGAAGTTACGCCCGAACTTGCACTGCAGGTAGGGCTTGTGCTCGGAAGCCGGAAAAAAACTGCGGTAATAGGGAGAGACCCCAGAGTTTCGGCACCAATGATAGAGCATGCCCTTGTTGCCGGGCTGACCGCAGCAGGCTGCGACGTGACTAAAGTGGGAATGGTAACCACTCCCACCCTTGCATATGCAGCCAGGAAATACGAATGCGGAGTAATGGTTACAGCTTCTCATAACCCTTCTGAGTATGTTGGAATAAAGCTTTGGAACCCTGACGGGATGGCTTTTGATTCCGCCCAGCAGGAAGAAATTGAAGAAGCCATAGAAAAAGAAAATTTTTCACGGGTTACCTGGGACCTCATAGGAAAAATTACCGAAGACCAGAACGCCATTCGGGACCACATGGATATGATTAAAGGGCTGGTAGGGAATTCAAAGCTGCGCGTGGTCCTTGACTGTGGTTGCGGAGCAGGGAGCACGATAACTCCTTATCTCCTGCAGGAACTTGGCTGTCAGATAATAACTCTGAATTCCCAGCCTGACGGACATTTCCCGGCAAGGAATCCCGAACCTAATGACCAGAACCTGTCCCTGCTTAAAAAAGCAGTTGTGGCATTCGAAGCCGACCTCGGAATAGCTCATGACGGGGATGCGGACAGGATGATGGCAGTAGACGAGAAAGGTGATTTCGTTTCCGGAGATGAACTGCTTGCGATATTCGGGCGTTTTGAATGCGGAGGCGAAAAAGGAGCTGTGGTTGTGCCTGTAGATACCTCGATGATGGTAGGCGACTATCTGGAGGGCTCGAAAATCATAAGGACAAGGGTAGGGGATGTTTATGTTGCCGAGGGCATAAAACAGTGCGGGGCAATCTACGGAGGGGAGCCTTCCGGAAGCTGGATTTTCCCGAAGATCTCTTACTGCCCTGACGGGATCTATGCGGCTGCAAAGCTTGTTGAGATTGTAAGGGAAAAGAAGTTAAGCGAGCTCAGGGCGGAACTTCCGGTCTACGCCACAAAAAGGGGAGCTTTGCCATGCCCAAACGAAAAGAAAGCAGAATTTATGGAAAAGGCGAAAGCAACCCTTGAACCCCTTGGAACAGTCCTTGATATTGACGGCATCCGGGTGGAACTTGAGAACGGCTGGGTTCTTGTCCGCCCTTCAGGCACGGAAGCAAAAGTCAGGATTACTGCAGAAGCCCGCGAAAATGTGGATGGGATATATGAAATGGCAGAGAAAATAGTCAGGGAGGCACTTAAATGAAAGCTGTTGTCCTTGTGGCAGGCAAAGGCACAAGGATGGAACCTCTCACTTCCGACTGCCCGAAAGTAATGCTTCAGGTAGCAAATAAACCGGTAATTGAGCACATTCTGGACGCAGCTATAGAAGCAGGCATCGAGGGCTTTGTCCTCATTACGGGATACCTTGAAGAGCAGATAAAAGCTTATTTCGGGGACGGAAGCAAATGGGGAGTAAGCATTGATTATGTGCAGCAAAAGGAGCAATTAGGGACTGCAAATGCTATAGGTTATGCAAAAGGACATGTTGAAGGGGCATTCCTTGTACTTAACGGAGATATGCTCATCGGGAAGCAGGACTTAAAAACCCTGGTTTCAAGAAAGGAAGAAGCTGTCATTTGCGTCAAAGAGGTGGAAAACCCTTCGGATTTCGGAGTACTCGAAACTGAAAATGGAAAAGTAGTAAGGATAATTGAAAAGCCGAAAAACCCTCCTACAAACCTTGCAAATGCCGGAATCTACCTTTTCAGAGAGTCTATTTTTGACTTCATAGACAAAACCAAGCCCTCCATAAGAAACGAATTTGAGATTACCGACTCAATTCAAATGCTGATCGACAGTGGAGCACCTGTAGGTTACAACCCTCTTGAAGATAGCTGGATTGATGTAGGATACCCCTGGGACCTTCTGAAAGCAAACGAGCACCTCTTAAAAGACCTTAAAAGGAGCTGTGAAGGGACTGTTGAGCCAAATGTCACTTTAAAAGGAGAGGTTGTAATCGGAAAGGGCTCTCTTATCCGAAGCGGGGCTTATATTGAAGGACCTGTGGTAATAGGCGAGAACTGTGATATAGGGCCTAACTGTTTTATCCGCCCTTCAACAGCAATAGGGAATCGGGTGAGGATAGGAAACGCTGTGGAAGTAAAAAACACAATTGTTATGGAAGGCACCCATATAGGGCACCTCAGTTACGTAGGAGATAGCGTAATAGGACGCCGATGTAACTTTGGAGCCGGTACTAAAATTGCGAACCTTCGTCACGACGGGAAGAACATAAAGGTAATGCTAAAAGGCAGGATTATAGACTCGGGCAGAAGAAAACTCGGTGTGATAATGGGAGACGACGTACATACAGGCATCAATACGAGTATAAATATAGGTGTGACAATGGCAAAAGGTAGAATCACACTTCCCGGAGAAATAGTCAAGCATTAATCTGGATTAAATAACAGGATTAAATA
>DUIO01000154.1 GCA_013330315.1 Methanosarcina sp.
GTGCTGGCTTTCTTGATATCAATATAATACTTGCTTTTCTTTCCCGAAGCAAGAGTGAAGTCCCCATAGCGGACAGCTCCGCAGGCTTTCAGGGCTGCGATAAGTTCCTGCTTCTGTGTCTCAATTTCATTTCCTGACTCTGTTTCTGGTTTGCTCATTTTTCTCACCGATATTTGCAGCCTTATTTATGCTATAAATTTTTCCGTATTTCTTCCTGTAATGGTTTTATGAATCCGGTAGATTCTCACCAGGGTTCTTTCTTTACGCCTATGAAGTATCCGATTATATTTGTCGTAAGGTGAAGGAGAGGTGTCATTATAAGAACTGTGAGCATAATCCCACGGGTGAAATTGCTCATAAACCACTCCGGAGCCGCAAGATATGTGAATACCCAGGCTCCCACCACAAAATCAAGCTGGTCTACAAGAGGCAGGGACGCTCCCCTTTTCAGGCCCATCCTGCGCTTGAAAAAGCTCTTGAACATGTCTCCGAACAGGGCGCCGGAGGCGAGAGCGAGCACAACTATCAAAGCGCTTGCATAATCCGGGCCGAAGGCAGGCATTTTTATCCCCATAATCTCAAACCCCCGCGAATTCAGCCATATTTCTATGCATCCTGCAAGAAATCCGCAAAAGATGCCTGAGAAAAGCCCTCTCCAGGTCTTCCCGTCCCCTATTATCCTTCTCCCATCCTTATAAGTCCTGCCTCCATCAATTGGTTTTCCGCCTCCGAAGACGGCTGCGAAAGGATTGGACAGGTATGCAGGAATCATCAGCCAGAATGCTTTGATTATCAGCTCGATCGTGGTATCATCTCTCGAATTCCTTTTCCTTTTTTCGGGGGCAGAAGTTAACTCCCTTCCACACCTTTATCCTTTTTATTTTTTCTCTATATTGCCAACAAAAGGTAGAGCAAAGTAGTTAATTAAGCTCTCTTGCCTTCTTCGGTAATCTTCCAACTTTTTCAGGTACGTTTAAATAATGTGCTTAAGTAACTATTAATCCCTATTTAATCGTATTTATTTTATTAAGTTATATTTTTAATTCACACTTTCAAGGTTTTTTATGAAAAAACTAAGCGATGTTCTCACAGTACGCAACACCATGCTTGCCACGGTCTCAGTGCTGGTGTTGCTTTCTGCTCTGATAGCGATGGGACTTTTAACTCCCTTTATAATTAGGATCAGTACCGGAGAAGAGATTCTGCTTGATGCTGCTTATTTTAATTTACGTGCAGCTCTGCCTACCCTTGCCCTTGTTATCCTGCTGATCCTGTGCCTCCTGATTGGAAGTGCAGGAAAAAAAGAAAGCCTTATAGTACTTGGGCTCGGGGTTGCAGGTTCAATACTTTCGGTTGTTTTCTCCCCGATTTCAAGCCTGCCTGTTAATCTCTCGTTCCCCCTGCTGGCAGCAGCTTTCTTTGCAGTTATGTACAGACTGCTTTCTTCGAAAGAAAAAACCCTGAAAGGAAATCTCCGGAAGACAGGCTCACATATTATCCATCTCGGGGTAGTCCTGCTTCTTATAGGGATCATTTTCAGCACCAATATGAAGCTTGAGGATTCCGCTGTAGTTCCTCTGGGAGAGGTGGGCACTTTCAAGTCCATGGGTTACAGCATCCATATTACCAATATCACATCCGGGACAGAAGGAACTCCCTATGGGGGGTATTCAGGCTCTGCTTACGTAAGCACAATAGATTTTGATGTGTATAAGTGGGGTCAGCCATTTGACAGCGGACAGATCAGGTATATAAGTGATTTTAAATGGCAGCAGTCCTATACCGAGACGTATATTCACAGAGGGCTTCTGGAAGAGCTTTTTGTCGCTCCAAAATCCGTAGATTCACAGGCTCAAACTGTTGAACTTTATATCCGCAAAGTGCCCTTCATGACTTCTCTCTGGGGTGGTTTTTATTTGATGGTACTGGGCATTCTGATGCTTTTCCTTTCGGATTCTCTTGCAGGGGAAAAAGCTTCCTGTGGAGACGGTCTTTCAGGAATAAAATCTTCCGAAAGAGGTTACAGGATAAATGGGTCCAAAAATGAAAACAAAAGTGGAAATAAAAGTGAAGGTAAAAAGAAGCGCCTTAGTAAAAAACATGTCTGAGACGGTATGCAGATGGTGATTGTATGAATACTGGTATGGGACTTATATGGATAGCCGGAGTTTCGGGGCTGCTTGCTTTTTTAACTTCACTGATTTATTTCTTAAAGCAGGACAGGAAATTCATGGCCTTTTCCGAAAAGCTGGAACTTGCAGCAGGGCTGGGAATAATACTTGCAATATCCCTGCTTGTCTTTCACCTGCTTGGAGTGGACACACAATTCAGCTACGTTTTTCAGCACTCCAGCGCTGACCTTCCCTTGAAATACAGATTTTCAGCCCTCTGGGCAGGGCAGGAAGGATCGTTTTTGATCTGGACAGGTTTCATTTTCTTAATGCTTGCAGTCACTCGCTTTACAGGTGCGGGAAAAGCACTAAGGGAGACTGAGCTTTTTGCCCTTATGAGGTCGGTTTCACTTTTTGTTGCTTCTGTTTTTTTGCTGCTTCTCGCTCTGAAAAACCCGTTTTCGATGTATTATATTACAGGGACAGGAATGCCAGAAGTTACAAACTGGACTCTCTTTGCAGATCCTTTCATTGTTTCTTACGGACAGGGCATGAACCCTCTGCTCAGGAATTTCTGGATGGCTATTCACCCCCCTCTACTGTTCCTTGGTTATGCAGCCTTTACTCTCCCTTTTGCTGCTGCACTTGCAGGCCTGATCCTCAAGGACAGCAGGTGGTCCGAACTTGCAACGGGCTGGATGCGCGTTTCCTGGCTTTTCCTTACTCTCGGGATCGGATTTGGGGCCTTCTGGGCTTATGAGGTACTTGGCTGGGGTGCCTGGTACTGGACCTGGGACCCTGTAGAGACATCTTCCCTTATCCCCTGGCTTACGGCAACAGCCTATCTGCATGCAAAATTCAGGTTCCGCCAGGGGGAATATGGTTTCATGCTTCCTCTGCTTGCCCTCGCATCTTTTATCCTGGTCATTTTTTCGACCTTTGTTACAAGGAGCGGACTATGGGTGTCCGTACATTCCTGGCAGGATTTTACAACAGAAGGAATGATCATTGCTCTTTTCCTGCTCATCCTTACAGGTTCAAGCACGGTTCTTCTGGTCAGAAAATATTTTAGTGAGGAATAATATCGGAGTACGAGGAATAATATCGGATTATTAAGTATTGAATATTAAATTGGATGCTACACAGGGAAACATTAGCGCTATTAGCCATATTTGACTATAGTTTAGCTATTTCCTCTATAATGAGATTATAAACCGTAATGAGATTATAAACTGTCCTTAATTCAACTAAAACTGGAGAAACTCAAGTTTCTTTTAGTTTTAT
>DUIO01000328.1 GCA_013330315.1 Methanosarcina sp.
ACCACTTGTCCCGAGAAGTGCAAGTCCTACTACTGCAAGTCCTGTTACAGCTCCCCCACGGAATGCAACTGACATGGCTTTCTCAAGCCCGCTTGATGCAGCGTTAGCAGTCCGGACATTTGCCCTGACTGAGACGCTCATTCCTATATAGCCGGCAACAGCCGAACTTATGGCACCTGCCAGGAAACCGACGGCTATTTTCAGCCCATCATCAAGCAAAAAGAGAATCAGTAACGAGAGAATGATAGAAACCATTGCAATCGTTTTGTACTGGCGGTTTAGGTAAGCCATGGAACCTTCCTGAATTGCTCCTTGAATTTCTTTCATCTTCTTATTGCCGGCGTCTTCCTTCAGGACGCTTTTTGCGAAAAAAGCAGCGAAGACCAGACTTATAACGCCTGCTAAAGGAGCAATAAATATTAAACCTTCCATAAATTTCCTATCCTTTGGTTTTGATACCCGTTCACATTAACATATTTTTTATGATCCCTTCCAGCGTTCCTATCCTTTAGCTCTTATTTCCCTCTCATTATCTGCATTATTAAATCCGTACATGTACTTTTTTTAAATTTATAATGATTTTACATATCAATTTAGTATTGCTCTAAAGTATTATTTTTACTTGTCAAAGCCTCATTTTTGACGAAAGCGTAAATAGTTATTTTTTATATAAACTTTTGTGCTANNCATCATGTGGCTCTTTTATCGTACACGACCTTTAGAAACGCTTTTGATTTTGCCAGTTTCCCTTTTCGGTATTTCTTCAGCGTTTTCATCGCCGGTTACAATTCTATTCACAAATAGTGGACAAAACCTTGCTTTGAGAGAAAGGATTATTTTTCATTTTCCCCATTTAATTTAGGTATTTATTTATTCTACTAGCACGGTAATAAGCTACCGTATTCCCTCAAGTACCTGGGAAAGTATGGTTCTGTCCTGAAAATAATGGATAGAAAACAGTATAAAACAAAAGCAGATTAACCTCTAGGAGTTATTCGTATTAATAAAAATTATCTGATCAGGATAATCTTTTGAATCACAGGAATTATTATATAAGATTGTAATAAGTGCGTACATAGGACTGGAAAATTTTGCCCTATAGAAATCGAAATTCTCAGTTCCTGCGGATTTTCAATCGAAGATCAAGTATTAATTTATATACAAAGACCCATTTATTATCACAAAAAGTACATTGGAAGATAACTACCTTAAAGTGCTTTGAATGTGTTTTCTGGTAGGATGGTTGAAATTATGGATATGTTAATCTACCTTGCACCAATATGTGCCCTTATTGGTCTGATTTTTGCAGGTATATCCTACAAAAACGTCCGAAATGAAGGCGAAGGTAATGATCTTATTAAGAAAATTACTGCGGCAATTCACGGTGGAGCGATGGTTTATCTTAATAGGCAATACCGTGCGATCGCTATTTTTGTCGTCTTTCTTGCAATTGTAATTGCATTAATCCTGCCAAATGGAATTCTCACTGCAGCATGTTTTGTCTTTGGTGCAGTGCTTTCCGCAACAGCTGGCTATGCAGGGATGCTTACAGCTACTATTGCAAATGGACGGACTACAAATGCTGCCACAAGGGGCATTGGTCCGGCTTTCAGGGTTTCATTTGCATCTGGTACTGTCATGGGAATGAGTGTTGTAGGTCTCGGTCTCTTTGGACTGTCTATCTCATTTATAATTCTCGCAAGCATGTTTACAGACCTGGATATGCTCACTATTGTGAACATTGTTGCAGGTTTTTCACTCGGAGCTTCATCTATCGCTCTCTTTGCAAGAGTTGGCGGTGGAATCTTTACCAAGGCTGCTGATGTAGGTGCAGACCTTGTCGGAAAGGTCGAAGCCGGAATTCCTGAAGATGACCCGAGAAACCCCGCTGTAATTGCTGACAATGTAGGAGACAATGTAGGAGATATCGCCGGAATGGGAGCTGACCTCTATGAGTCATATGTAGGTTCGATCCTGGCAACTATGCTTCTTGCAGCATCTACGGCAGCGACTACTTTCCCTGGTATCCCAATTGAGAACGCTATTCTTGTTCCACTGATCATTTCAGCTGTCGGAGTTCTTGCATCTATTGTAGGGACCTTTTTCGTCCGTACAAATAAAACTGAGTCCTCAGCAATCCATATGGCATTTAATATGGGATTAATTGCCGCAATTGTTATTACTGTCATTGCTTCGTACTTCGTTACGGCTCAGCTTTTAGGAGAATATGGACTGAATGTCTTCTTTGCAACNNGGTTCAGCTACAAACATCATCACAGGTTTTGCAAAGGGAATGGAATCTACCCTATGGCCTGTTGTTATCATAAGCATTGCAATCTATATTGCCTTCCAGCTTGCAGGGCTTTATGGCATAGCTATTGCAGCTGTAGGGATGCTTGCAACATTGGGAATCTCTCTATCAGTCGATGCATACGGACCCGTAGCTGACAATGCAGGAGGCATTGCAGAGATGTCCCACCAGAAGAAAGAAGTGCGCCAGATTACCGATACTCTCGATGCTGTAGGAAACACTACTGCAGCCATGGGCAAGGGTTTCGCAATCGGCTCAGCAGCTCTTACCGCACTTGCCCTTTTCGCTTCGTATGGTATTGCCGTGGGCCTCAGTGCCATCGATGTTATGAACCCTAACGTATTTATTGGACTTACCATCGGTGCAATGCTGCCTTTCCTGTTCTCGTCAATGACCATTCTGGCTGTCGGAAATGCGGCAGGC
>DUIO01000310.1 GCA_013330315.1 Methanosarcina sp.
AAAATTACTGAAATAATCTTCTGTGGCTTATTTCAAATTACGTCACGAACTCCCAGCCGCTCATGTAGCATTCCTGTTTGGAAGTGAGCTCGTCGGTGCTTATGCCCATGGACTCAAGCTTAAGTTTTGCCACATAGGTGTCAAGTTCCCTCGGGACTCCGTGGACTCCGTTCAAAAGCTTGTTCTCGGCAATATAACGTACACAGAGAGCCTGGTTTGCAAAACTCATATCCATGACTTCTGCAGGGTGACCGTCGCCTGCAGCAAGGTTTACGAGCCTGCCTTCTGCGATTACGTTAATGCGCCGGTTGCCTATATCATATTCTTTAATATTGTGCCTGACAGTCCTGGTGGATTTTGCAAGGGATTCAAGGGCTTCCATATCGATTTCCACATTGAAGTGGCCTGAGTTTGCAAGGATTGCCCCGTCCTGCATGACCTTGAAATGGTCGGCTGTAAGGATATCGCGGTTTCCTGTTGCGGTTACGAAGAGGTCTCCAATCTTTGCAGCTTCTGCCATTTTCATAACCCTGTGCCCGTCCATTCTGGCTTCAAGGGCTCTTATGGGGTCTACTTCGGTAACGATTACGCTTGCTCCAAGGCCTGCAGCCCGCATTGCAACCCCGCGTCCGCACCAGCCGTAGCCTGCAACAACAACATTCTTGCCTGCCACAAGGAGGTTTGTGGTCCTGTTTATTCCGTCCCAGGCTGACTGGCCTGTCCCGTAGCGGTTATCAAAGAGGTACTTGGTCATGGCATCATTTACGGCTATTACCGGCATTTTGAGTGCGCCGTCTTTTTCCATGGCATGAAGCCTGTGTACTCCTGTAGTTGTCTCTTCGCAGCCTCCAAGGATTTTCGGGAGGATTTCAGGCCTTTATGTGTGGAGCTTGAATATGAGGTCTGCCCCGTCATCTATTGTGATATCCGGTTCAATGTCAAGGACTTTATCGATTGCTTCGTAATATTCGCTCGTGCAGCACCCGTACCTTGCAAAACAGCTTATATTTTTCCGGGTATCAAGAGCAGCTGCCACATCATCCTGAGTACTCAGGGGGTTACAGCCCGAAATTGCAACCTGTGCACTGTCTGCTGCAAGGGTCTCGACCAGGACTGCGGTTTTTGCTTCCACATGCAGGGCCATCCCTACTTTAAGCCCTTTAAGGGGTTTTTCTTCCTCAAATTTTTCTCTGATGATCGCAAGCACAGGCATATGGTTTCTTGCCCATTCCATTTTCATATTTCCGGATTCTATGAGTTCTTTTTCGGTCATGGTAATCCCGTCACATTAAATAAGCGATTAGATGAATGATTAGATAGAATACTTGAATAAAGTAATTGTGTCGGCTCAGTTAGATAGCCCGTACTATTCAATTCGGTTCTCAGTATTTATTTTTCCTGTATATTTTTCCTGTATAATTATGTATCAATATCCAGACTATTAATGTCCGGACGCCTCTGTACCTTGACGCTTTCAGGCTTTTACCCTTGCTACGAGCTCTTCTGCAGCTTTTTGAGCTTCTTCAATAACCTTCTGCTCATCAAAAGCCAGGACCCTGTAGTTATCCATAAGGATTTTCCCGTCCACAATTGTTGTCCTTACATCGCTTCCTTTTGCGGAATACACCAGATGGGAAGGAATATCGAAGCACGGTGTGAGGTGTGGTTTTTTCATATCAACAATGATAAGGTCTGCCTTCATTCCTGTCTTCAACATGCCGGTTTCCGTGCCAAGAGCCTTTGCTCCATTAACGGTTGCCATTTCCAGTACCTGACGGGCCGGAAGGGCAGTAGGGTTGCATGTACTCACTTTATGCAGGAGGGCAGCAGTTTTCATCTCTTCAAAAAGGTCAAGGTTGTTGTTTGAGGCGCAGCCGTCAGTCCCGAGGCTGACATTTACTCCTCTTTCGAGCATCTTATACACGGGAGCGGTTCCGGAAGCCAGTTTCATATTATNNGCGCAGCCGTCAGTCCCAAGGCTAACATTGACTCCCCTTTCCAGCATTTTGTGGATAGGTGCGATTCCGGATGCCAGTTTCATATTGCTTACCGGATTATGGGACACGTTTACCCCTTTTTCCCTCAGAACCTCTATATCCCCATCCGAGAGCCAGACACAGTGGGCAGCAAGCACATCAGGCCCGAAAAATCCTATATCATCGAGCATATGCACCGAGCATTTCCCATATCTTTCTTTCATTGCCAGGAGTTCGGCTTCAGTCTCCAGGACATGGATATGGAGACCTGCTCCGTCCTTTCTGGCTTCTTCTTTAACCTTTGCAAGAAACTCATCAGAACAGGTATTCGGGGCATGAGGTCCGTACATTGTTTTTATCCTGCCGTTTGCAGCGCCCTGCCAGGCCCTTACAAAGCGTTTTCCCTCTTTAAGGTCGGTTTCTCCTTTTTCTTCATTCCAGAGTTCTATCAGGCCGTGGGAAAGTGAGGCCCGGATTCCCGATGCTTCAACGGCTTTTGCAGTCTCGTCCATAAAGAAGTACATATCTGCAAAAGAAGTAGTCCCGGACCTGATCATTTCAAGGCATGCGAGCAGGCTTCCTTTGTAAACATCTTCTGCAGTGAGCTGCGCTTCTGCAGGCCAGATATGATTCTCAAGCCATTCCGCAAGCTGCAGGTCATCCGCATATCCCCTGAAAAGAGTCATTGCTGCATGCGTATGCGTGTTTACAAGACCTGGCATTACCACAGAACCTTTTGCGTCAATCACGGTATCGGCACTTTCTTCTGTTTTCTCCCCGATTTCAGTGATTTTTCCGTCTTCGATAACAACGGTCCCATGTTTCAGGTCTCCTGCATCAGGATCCATTGTTAAAACGTAAGCATTCTTTATTATTATGTCAGCCATGTGATCAATCCGCCAATTCTAATAAAATGAAATATTACGCATCTTTAATCGAATCTTTATTCTATCGAATGCAAGTCCATTGAGCTGCATCTTATCGGGCAGCAACTTTATTGAACTGAACTTTATTGAACTGAACTTTATTGAAATGAACTTTATCGAATTACATTTATCGAATTACATTTATCGAATTACATTTATTAGATTCTGAACTCAGATTTAAGAGGTTCTCCTAAAAAAAGTTGTCCTGAAAATTCCCCTGTAACTATTATAAAGTCCGGAATCTTTATTATAAAGCGCAGAGTCTTTATAAAACATTTTTCCCTGACTGACGATCTGCTACTAAATAACCTGATAAAGAACGAAACCCTGATATTTCTCGAAAAAAGTCCGTATATATGTTATGAGGGTTTGCCTGATACCTTTTGCTTGACTCTTTTACTTATACCTTAAAAAATTAATTCAAATAATTCAAGTTCTATA
>DUIO01000025.1 GCA_013330315.1 Methanosarcina sp.
TCTCTTAATAATTCTCTTAATAAAAACTTTAAAGAGCCTGATAAAATCTTTGAATCTCCTGATCCTGCATCTAAAGCTCTTGCTGAGGATCCCGAACCTGAGGATTCCGAACCTCGTCACACTCCGGTTATATATGAAAATGCTGAGCCCGCTGAAGCTGTCGAGTTATCCGAAACTACCGAATATCCAGAAGCGTCCACAGAAGTCGAAATGTCTGGAGCAGTTTTCAATCCCGGAGCGACTGTCGACCTGCCGACCAGCTCTTTGATGNNACGGGTAAAAGTTCAATCTGAAGAAAGCAATAAGGCTGAATCCGGGATAGGTCGAGGGAATAATACAGAATCTAATACAGAATCCGGGGCTGGAAAATTACCTGGATTCGGGGTAAAAATCAGTCTCGAAAAGAAGAACGCAGTGACGGAGAAGTTTCCTGAGGAAAGGCTTGAGGATGAAATTCCTGCAGTCGGAATATTTCCAGATGACAATCTTTCGGACGAAAAACCCTCCAGGACTCCGGATAAAGCCGTAAAACCGGTAAAGCAGAGCCAGAAAAAAGGAAAAGAAAAGTCTGCAGTACCCAGACAGTATAACCTTGGTGATTACCTGTGAAGCTGAAAAACCTGTATATAGAAAATATCCGGAGTTATAAAAAACTGGACTTCACTTTCGATGACGGAGTGACCGTGATTTCCGGAGTAAACGGTAGCGGGAAATCAAGCCTGCTTGAAGCCTGCTTCATGGGGCTTTTCGGGAGCAAAATTCTCTCAAAGGACTTTGTTCTTGCGGATATGATTTTTAAAGGAGCTGAGAATGCAAAGATCAACCTTGGCTTTGAACATCTCGGGCGGGAATACCTGCTTGAGCAGGCTTTCAGGTACTCTTCAAAAAGTGAAAATGCTTCAAGCTCAAGGTGCGTACTTTTTGCTGACGGGGAAAATATTGTTGACCAGGCAACCCGCACTTATGAAGAAGTCTGTGCCCTCCTGAATATGGATGAAGAGGCATACAGGAACTGCGCATATATCCGGCAGGGCGAAATTGACGTACTGATCAATGCAAAGCCAAAGGACAGGCAGCGAATGATTGACGATTTGCTCCAGCTCGGAAAGCTTGAGGAATACCGTGAAAGGGCAGGATACGCTAAAACGGCCGTTAGAAGGCTTGAAAGAGACACAAAAAATAATATCTCGGGAGTAAAAGCCGAAATCGAAGGGATCGAAAGTACCGAGCCCGTTATAGCTCTCAATAAGCTAAGGCAGAAGGTAAAGGAAACGGACACTATCCTGAACGATCTTAACAATAAAAAAGAATTTGCGGCTGCACGTAAAGGAGAGCTCGATCTCAAAATTGCCGAATACAGGGAACGCCTGCAGGAAATTGAACTTTTGAAACAGGCAATACTTAAGTTTCAGGAAGATAAAGCCAGCTGCTTTAAAGAAAAGGAAGCCTTTTCAGGGGAGGTCCAGGGACACAGGCGCGTTTTACTTGAACTAGGAGAAGAAAATTCCGGCTTGAGAGAAGAATGCGGTTTTGGAGACCTTGAAATTGAGGCTCTGCTTTTGCTCCAGGAAAAAGAGGAGTCATCTGCCAGGGAAAAAATAAGTGCAGAATCAAAAGAACTTGCTCTCCTCCTGAAAGAGGAGGAAACCGGTATTCAGGCATTGCGCGAACTTGAAAAAGAAAAAGCTGAAACCGAATTTACTCTTGTCGAATGCAGAAACAGTATCGGGGCTGCGAATAAGGAGATCGAAAGGTACAGGGAAAATATAAAGCAGCTAGAAGAGGAAAATAAAGGGCTGAGGGAAAAAGCAGGTTTTGGGACTGCCGATGAAATCGTTTCAATTATAAAGAAACTTGAAGAAGAGGAAAGCTTCCTCAGAGATCGGAAAAATGAAGTCTCGACAAAACTCGGACTTGCACTTAAGGAACAAGAGACCAGCGATACAACCATTTGCGAGCTTGAAACTGAAATGCAAAACTGCGAAACTGCAATCCGGAAAGGGAGTACGGAAATTGAGGCGCTTGAGCAGGAACTCAGGGACAACTCAAAAGCAGTGCTGGATATTCAGGAGCAGAAATCTGGAGTTTTTGAGGGGCTGAAAACTCTCGGATTTACCGGAAATCAACTTGAAAATCTGGAAGATTTCAATGAAATTTTGCTGGAAAACAAAAACCGGCTGCATGGAAAAGAGAAAGAGATTGAGGCTACCTTAAGGGAAATTGAAAATAGCCTCCGTAAAAACCAGGAGCTGCTCGCGGAAGGAAAGTGCCCTACCTGCGGGCAGGAGTTAAAAGGGTCAGAAGTTGCATGCACTGCAGAAGAATGCGAACAGAAAAAAGAAAAGCTTTCTTCGGAGCTTAAGGACATAAAACTTCAAAGTGCTGAACTTGAGAAAAAGCTCAACCGGCTCAAGGACGCAAAAAAGCTGGATAAACAGATCTCTGATTACGACCTCGAAATTGAAAAGCTGGCTGAAAAGTCAAAAGCTTCAGGAAAACTGATAGAGACTCATAGAGTCCGGATAGAAGAAGAGTCCCGTAAGCTTGAGACGCTTAATAGGCGGAAACAGGAACTTGAAACCGTAAGAGACCAGCTCACTTCAGGTATTAAAGCTCTGCAGGACCAGGAAGGTGCGGCTCAAAAAGCTCATGCTGAAAGTGAAAATGCTCTCCGGGAAGCTAAAGTTTTTGAACGAAAACTTGCCGAAAATGCCTCTGAAATCGAATCTCTGGGCGGTAAAATCCGGACATCCCTTGCGCTTATAGAAAATTACGGGCAGAGACTTGAAGAGCTCAACGAAAGACTAAAGGCGTTTACAGATAAGGAAGCCCTGTCAAAAGAAAAACTTAAAGCTCTCGAACTTGCCCTTGAAGCTGTTCGGAGAAAAGAGGACGACGCAAGAAAAGCCCATGCCGAAAGCGAAAGGCTTCTCGGGCAGGCAAAAAAGCTTCAGGCCAACCTGCTCCATATGGAAGGCATCAGGCACAAGATATCCGAGCTTGAGGCCGGAATACGAAGCCTTTCAGAAAAAATAAGTCTCTTCGACCGTGAAATCCTTGAACGAAGCGACAGAAAAAGGCAGCTTGAAGGAAAACTGGAAGGAAATAAGCTTGCAGAACTCCAGCAGAAGCGTGCTCAGTTTGAAGAAGCATATGCAAATATTACAGAGAGAGCCAGGGAAGTAACTGCTGGGAAAGATGCTTTTCTAAAAGAAATAGGCATGATTGAAAACAGCTTAAAGCGTTTGAAGGAACTTAAAGAAGAACTGAAAGCTCTTGAAAACAAAAGGCTGTACCTTGAAGCCGTATATAATAACGCTGACGAGCTTGAAAATACCTATACGCGCGTCAGGGCTGATATGCGGGCAAGGAACATAGGGGCACTTTCTATCCTTTTGAATGAGATGTTTGGTTTTATGTATACAAATAATGCGTATTCCCATATCGAGCTTGACCCCGAATATAACTTGACGGTTTACAGAAAAGACGGCACACCTCTCGAGCCCAAACTTTTGAGCGGGGGAGAGCGTGCAATCTTTAACCTTGTACTGCGCTGCGCTATCTACAGGCTTCTTGCCCTTGGTTTTGGTGGAGATAAGCCGGACGGGCTTCCTCCGATGATCCTTGACGAGCCCACAGTTTTCCTTGACCGCGGGCATGTCAGGCAGCTTTTGAAACTCATAGACATGATGCGCAGCATCGGAGTGGGGCAGATCATAGTGGTTTCCCACGACGAGTCCCTTATAGATTCTGCTGACCATGTCTTCCAGGTTGAAAAAGACCCTCTTACCAATATGTCATCGATTACAAAGATCAGAAATAAACTTTAAAATCCCTTTTTCCAGAAATGGAAAGTAAATAAAAACAGGACCTGTAAAGTGGACAGATTAAAAAGACAGGCAAAAAAGTCAGGCAAAAAGACAGGCAAAAAGACAGGCAAAAGAGACAGGTAAAAAAGACAGGTAAAAGCCGGAAATTACAAAAAACCTTGTAATATGTAAAAAAATAAAACCTGATGGGAAATTCATCCCATCTTCTTTAAAGCAGGTAAAACGTCTTTTCCGTACCTTTCAAGAAAAACTATCTGGTCCCCGGCTGCAGAATGGAAATAAAAATGTGTGAAACCTGCATCGATGTACTGCTTTACATATTCTATGTGCTTTTCAGGGTCTCCCGAAATACAGACTGATTTTTGAATAGTATCCCTGCCAACTACCTTGCCGTTTTGGGCAGACATCGCAGGAGTATAGATTTTATTCAGGAAAAGGGCCGGGATCATAGCCCCGGCCCAGTATTTTTTAAAGCTATCAACCACTTTTTCGGTATCATCTGTATACTCCACAAAAAGCTCCACGGCTTTTGGCATCTTCTCAAAATCTCTGCCTGCATCAGTAGCCCCTCTTCTGACCTCAGAGAGCATCCTTTCATATTCCGGTATCTCAAGAGACCCTCCTACGGTAATGAGGCCGTCTCCATAATACCCGGCAAGATAGGCGCTTTCCGGAACAAGGGAAGAAATGTAAATAGGAATCTCATTTTTGGGCAGGGTATAAAGTTTAGCCTGCTTTGTCCGATAATAGCACCCTTGAAAATCTACTTTTTCTCCTGTCCACAGGCTGCGGATAAGCTGTACGGCTTCTATCATCATTGCCTGGCGCTCTCTAAAAGTTGGCCATTCGTAAGTCACCGGATATTCGTTGAGAGCTTCCCCGGTTCCTACTCCAAGGTAAGTCCTGCCTCCCGCCAGAGAAGAGACTGTTGCTGCTGCCTGAGCAATAATTGCCGGATTATAGCGCAGGATCGGGCATGTAACCCCAGGACCCAATTCGATGGTTTCTGTCCTTGCAGCTGCAGCTCCAAGCCAGCTCCAGGTAAAGCATGCCTGCCCCTCTTCACTCCAGGGATGAAAATGGTCGCTAACGTCTATGCTTTCAAACCCATTCTTTTCGGCTGCAATTACCTGTTCCAGCATTTCTAAAGGTGAAAACTGTTCAGGTCCAATTTTGTATCCTATTTTCAGCATATTTTCCCCCCATATATCTTCAGCTATGTCAAATAATTATATTTTCGTATTAATATAATATGATTTTAACGCTCTATGCAATATAACTGTGGAAAACTAATGAAGCTACGGAAGACAGTATTGGAAGATCTTAAAAAAAAGAGAGAACTTATAAAAATTCGGTGAGATAAAGTTCAATAAAAGATGAAAGGTTCAATAAAAAATGAAATATTTGGTAAAAGAGGAAATATTTGGTAAAAGATGAAAGATTTAATAAAAGAAAAAAAGTATCAATAAAAGAGAAAAGGTTCAATGAAAACTGGTTCTGTAAAAAATGGTTCGATAAAATATCCGGTGGGCAATTTGGGCAGCTCACCAGTAAACAAGATAGTTGAACAGCTCGTCAGTCTGTTCTTTATATTCCCTGAAAAAGCTGTAGTCTTTTATCAGATACCCCTCTCCTTCGGGAGCAAGGTCTTCTAAATAGCCGTACCAGTAAACTACCATGCCCTCACCGAAGATGTCAGCGTATTCTCTGAATTGTTTTTTTGCATAATGCTTATGTTCGAAATCATCCCCGAAGAGAGCTTTGCTTTCAATCCACCTGACCATATGGCCCTCTATGGGGATCGGATCAGATAGGACAAAGTCCGGGGTCTTGCCATCTCCCTGAGCTCTTATTTCAGCTTCGGTACAGTAAGAAATTCTCCTGTCATCAAGCCATTTGCGGATAATCTCTTCCCCCATTTCACCTTTTTTGCACTGCATTTCATGGGCGCGGGGTGAAAAGAAATAATCTGCGTCGAGGGCTTTTCTGATCTCTTTCCTCAGACGGCGGTTTTCTATACAGTCTAGATGCTTAAAGAGCCAGTTTATACTTTTTCGAGACATATCGCAGTTCTTGAGGATCAGAGAAGCCATGAGGGTTGGAGGAAAATATGTGTGTTCCGCAAGTTCGAGAATAGACCTTCCCTGCTTCCATCTCAAAAAGAGTTCCTTTTCCCTGGAATAGACCTTCCTGTGCTTGAACCTGGTCATCTTCACTACCTTCTGATTAAGAATGGTAGCAATCATGCCTGCAGGCCTGGTATGTTCTTCTGAGAGACGGAACACGTCTCCAAAGTTATGCAGTGAATTGTATATTTTCTGGTATGTCTGGCGGTCCATCCTCAATCATTGCATCCCTGTTCTTGCTTTAACATAGAAAATAAAATTGAACAACATGAACGAAAAGCGAACTTTTCAATATGCAGGGGCTTATTTTTTTCTATAGACATCTATTCTTTTCCTTCTATATAAGCTTCTGACCATACCATCAAGCTGTATCAGGGTCTTTATAGAGCGAAACCTCGGAAGCTTAATTCTCCGGATCAGGTCGCGAAATCCAGAAGGCTACATTAAGGAGTTTCTTTGCAGGCTTGCCTGATAAATCAGGAAGTGAAGAAATCATTTTTTCGTTTTTCTGTTTCTGGATATTTCTTTTGAAGCTTCAGCCTGCGGCTCCGTTTCAAGTTAATTCAGTTTTGAATATTTTGAATAATTCCAGTTTGACCTGAGTCAGGCCGGATTTTTTTCAGTTATTTTGATTAAACCTTAAGTTTACTTAAAATTAACTTAAATTACTTCTTCTTTTATAGGTTAATTTCGAGCTTCCAGGGTATTTCTTTTTCGGTAGGGAGATCTTTTTAACTCCAGAACTCTTCTTCGTTATCGGGAAGATCTATTTCCATTACCTCATCAAGCCTTTTACGCTTTTCCCTGTTTTCAGCCATTTTTCCTGGTTTTTCTTCCCTGCCCGGAGGATAAATATTTTTCTTTTCTTCCTCATTGCAGGACGCAAAGATTGTTGCATGCTTATCCCTGGAAATTACTCTCTCCTGGACTTTCGGCTTTTCCTGAGCCTTTGGTTGTGGCTTTGCGTATATGATCGGATTCTCTTCAACAGGATCCTTTTTCAGTCTGGCTTCAAGTCTGAGGGAAGCTTTTTCAGCTTCGATACCAGCATGTCCTTTTTGCAGCTTTTCTCCGTGGTCTTCTTCAGGACTTTTTTCAGGTTTTGTATCCACAATGTTTTCGCGGCATCCAAAAAATAATTTTTGAGTGTCTTTTTCTGCGGTGTGGGAATGCTCTTCTTCTCTCTCAAGACGTCTTTCCTGAGGTCTTTCTACCGGCCTGGTTGGCGTCCAGTCTCCTTTTTCAGAGACGTTTTTCCATCTTGGAAGAGGCTGCCTCCCTCGCTTGCGGAAGGTATCTTCGGCATATGTATCTCTGTTATGCTCAGCATTTCCGGACCTGACTTTGCTTGTTGCGTTATAGCCTATTAAACAGGTGGGTTCCCTTGTTCTCCATTCCAGGCAAAAGAGGTGGCATTCCCGCCCTTTGCATGATTGGGCTATATCAAGTGGACAAACTTCTGGAAGGGCCATAATATTAGAATATGCAGAATATAAAAAATAGTTAACGGTGATGAAGTGAAGCAAAATGGTCAGAGAGCTGAAAAGGCACGAGTTTTCTGAAGGTTTTTAAGGCTTGGGTTTTTAGGGAAAGACCGGGGAGCGGGAAAGGAGGGGGCAAGTCCTGAGCTTATGCCCAATAGTTCTTTAATATGGCTTCAACTCAGTGGAGTTTATACTAATCTTGGCGAATATGAAAAGGCTGTGTACTCCATTAAAAAATCAGCATTGTTAATGTGATCATTTCGGTTAAAGACGTTAAAGGGCAAATTGTAGCTTTTTTACCTAATTGAGTTGGAACGGGGGATAACGGATGAAGGGGCATTTTGAATTAAATTTTCATGATACGTTGAGGTTCAAAAAACGGTAGATTTGTTATTGAACTTTAATTTGACAGATGCATAAATATTAAAATGAATATCTGGGCTTCACACTCCGGTTTTTCTCATATATTCGAAATTTCTATGCTGTATTCTCTGATTTTCACTATTTTTCACTTTTCTGAAAAATTCTATGCAGATGAAATAAGTTTTTTGCCAGAAAATACTCTATTAATTAGTGAATTCCGTCAAATTAGGATTAAATAGGATATTTGCTAAAATAAGAGTAACGATTATGAAATCAAAAAAATCTGCACTACTAAGAATGGACAGTGTCGGCATTGTTGTTGACGACCTCAAAACTGCTATCGCGTTCTTTACAGAACTTGGTCTGGAGCTAGAAGGCGAAACGACAGTTGAAGGACGATGGGTCGACCGAGTCGTTGGGCTCGATGGTGTCAGAAGCGACATTGTGATAATGCGGACTCCCGACGGCCATAGCAGACTTGAACTGAGCAAGTTCCGGACGCCTCTGGCGCAGAGCGCCGAGCCAAACGCGCCGGTGAACACGCTCGGTATACGTCGCATCATGTTCGCCGTCACGGACATCGACGACGTTGTTGCTCGCCTGCAGAAGCTCGGGGCCGAACTTGTTGGCGAGGTGGTACAGTACGAGGACATATACCGACTCTGCTACCTCCGCGGCCCCGAGGGCATTCTCGTCGCGCTGGCCGAACAACTCGGCAATAAATCGACAGCGGATGTTTTAGGAAATTCTTAACGAAAAATTTGCTGCCAGAGAATTAACAATTAAATGAAGACATTCCGATCAAATCTAACCATCTATTCTCTCCTAACCCTAAATTAACTCCCAATATTTCAGAAGGAACTTAATCAATAGTAGAATGATTTTCTATAAAAGTTATGCTGAATGACTATTGCCGTCATTAGAATGGGGGCAGACCATAGAGCTTTCAACCCTCTAAAATCTATAATTCTGTCTTTTTTGTGGATCTCCTTTTGATCTATCAACTGCCCAATTCCAGAAATTTGTGTAAAAAATGATGCTTAAAACAGTTTCTTTTTTAGTCCACTAGACTCCTATTTTTTTCGGCCGACGGTTGATCTGATTAATAAACTCAGCTTGATTGTATCAAGGGGAGGTTATAAGACAAAAGGTGAAATAATTTTTATGCAAAATTGTTCCTTTCTAGAAAAAAAGAGTTAAAGTAATTTGATTTTTTAAACAGACTCCACTAGGCTTTTAACTCAGAGTTTACCTCTCCGAAAGGGCTTCTGCAATAAGAGGGGCAACACTCAATTTACTTTCAGCTTTTTCGAGAGTGTCGGTTGCAATTATGTCTCTTACGCCTGCATTAAACAGCCTTAAAGCTGCATTTCTTGTAAGGACAGGGTGTACGCATGCAAGGTGAACATCAATTGCTCCCTGGGCTTTAAGCATCCGTATTGACTCAGCCATTGTCCCTCCGGTTGCGATCATATCATCCACGAGGACAACGTGCCGTCCGGTTACGTCAAGGTTCTTTGTTTTAATTACAACCGTGTCTCCGCTGAGCCTTGTTTTCTGAAGATGGTCATAATCAAAACCATTTCCTGAAGCTACATTCCTTACAAGCCCCTGGGCTCCTTCGTCCGGGGCGACCAGCATTGGTCCCTCAAGGCCGAAACCTGCTATATAAGTGCCTAGAAGGTTTGCTGCATCAAGATTTGTAGCAGGGCAGGGGAAGTAATCAAGTATGCTTTTTTCGTGAATATTTATCGTGAAAACCCTGTCGGCATTAATGCAGCGGGCGATAGCGCGGGCGCTTATGGGCTCTCCGGGCTTGAACTTCTTGTCCTGCCTGGCATAACCCATGTAAGGGACCACAACATTGATTTCAGCTGCCTCTTCACAGGCATCAATAAGCTGGAGCAGGGATACAAAATCAGAATCTGTAGGGGTGCTCTGGATAATGGTCACTTTTTCATTTTGGGTCTGTTCTGCGATTCTAAGATAAAGTTCCCCGTCAGGGAAGCGATTAAATTCGCAAAGCCCAGGTTCTGTCCCTAGAGCCCTGGCAGTGCGGCTGGCAAGTAACTGTGATGCGGGTCCACCTATGATCTTCAAGATTCATACCTCAGTGTGCCGTCTTGATATATCGCATCCTTTAAAAAGCTTATTTTTAATGGGCTCTGTTTTTTCCCGGCTTTACCTTTTCGAAACTTCATCCTTTAAGCTTTTCAAGCACCCTGATGTTTCTTATCAGTGTATGCGGGTAATTCCCGTTTTCGTCCTTTTCTGCAGATTTTACCATATCCCATACGGTAAGCAGTGAAACCGAAACCCCGGTCAGAGCTTCCATTTCAACTCCGGTTTTTCCGACAGTCCTGACCTCGACTACGGCAGAAACAGCTTCTTCCCCTATCTCAAAGTCCACGTCTATCCCTGTTATAGGGATCTGATGGCACATTGGAATCGTCTCGGGAGTTTTTTTAACTGCAAGCACGGCTGCTACTCTGGCAGTTGCAAACACATTTCCTTTCTCTACAGTGCCTGTTCTTATTTTCTCTATGGTTTCTGCGGAAAGTACGATTTCTCCTGCAGCCCTTGCCAGCCTGGAAACATTATTTTTTTCGCTTATATCAACCATTCGTGCCCTACCGGCTTCGATATGAGTAAATGACTTCTCCACAAAATCACCACGTTTTTCGTACCTATTTTTTGTAGTTTCCGCTCTTTTTGCTTGCAATTTCCGATTTCTTAGTTTTCCGTTCAGTCAATCCGTATTTGTTTTCGCTGCGAGTAGTCCTCAATTATCTGCTGCAGTTTCTCTGCAAGCTCCTCGGCTTCTTCAAGGTTAAGTTTTATTACTTCTTCGTCTTCCCCGTGAAAAACCGTAATTCTTATTCTTGTCCTTTCGATTTCCACGTCTATCTTTCTTTCAAAATCATACACCAAAGCCTGTTACCCCCTCAATATGAAATTCATCGAGAATTAACATATGAACTATCATTGTTAAATATTGATTCTTTTTTTAATACTGATTACTGCTTGAATATCGATTATTATTCGAATATTATTCGAATATTATACTGTTATGAATAACGTTAGGATATTATTTGAGTATTGTCTGAACATTGTTCCATTTGAATGGTATTTAATCCCTTATTCTTTACCCGAATCTTAGTCTCGAATTTTTATCTGAAATTTTAACCCTAATTTTTATCTGAAATTTTAACCTTAATTTTAGTCTAGAATTTATTCAGAATTTTGTATCATGGCCTGCTTTTAGAAATAGCCTGCTTTTGAAAATTATTCCTGGATTACTACTTCTTTGTTATTTCTGACTAGTTTACTCCCATATACCTGCATATTTTTACCATAACTCATCATCCTATTTCTGCCTCTTTGATTATTTGAGGAATCTTTTCAAGGACATCAGTAGCAAGCAGTGCGTTTCCTGCTTTTTCAAAGGCCAGGTCTCCGGCTGCCCCATTGATATAGGCTGCACAGGCTGCGGCAAGAAATGCCGGATTTTTTGAAAAAAGGGACCCTGTAATGCCTGCCAGAACGTCTCCGGTGCCTCCTACAGTCATTCCCGGATTTCCTGTCCTGTTTAGAAGGGTTTGTTTTCCATCTGAAATAATGTCTATCTTGCCTTTCAGAAGCGTTACCACTCCTTTTTCTTCGGAAAACTCCCTGACGGCTTTTTCGCGGGATTCAGGGGCCCCGGGTGTTTCCATACCTCTAAGGCGTGCAAACTCCGCCGCATGCGGGGTCACTATTATTTCGCAGTTTCCTGCAAGGGTCTCGAAGAGGATTCCTGAAAGGGCTGAAAGAGCATCGGCATCCAGGACTACTTTTCTACAGAAGGGCAGTATCTTTCTAACAGTCTCAAGAGTCTCTGTTGCTCGCCCAAGCCCCATTCCCATAACAACAACATCGTGAGAGTTAATCAGGTCCGGAAGAATCGACAGGTCCTCAGGGCAGAGGATATTTGACGATAATTTCCTCACGATAAGGTCCGGAGAATAAGAAGCCACGACCTTCGCTATAGACTCGGGCACTGCTGCCGTTACAAGGTCTGCTCCCGCCTTCAGGGCTGCAAGTGATGCAAGTGCCGGAGCTCCGGAATAAGGCCCTCCCCCTATGATAAGGACTCTTCCTGCATTTCCTTTATGCGCCTCGGACCTTCTCTTTTGAAGCATCTGCAGGTCACCAGGACCAACATAGTGTTCCGCATCCGCACAGACCCCTATTTCTGCAACTTTTACCATACCCGTATGCTCTTTTGCCTGCTCACTCATAAGCCCTGTTTTCATGCGGTGAAAAGTTAAGGTAAGGTCTGCATACACGGCTTTTTTAAATTCTCCTCCATCAGGGTCAATCCCGGACGGGACATCCACTGAAATTACGGGCTTTCCTGATTTTCCTTCCCTGTTTATCAAATCGATCGCAGTTGATTCGGGCTCTTTTACCTCTCCTTTTACTCCTGTGCCGAAGATAGCATCTACAAGCATGTCAGCATCTGAAAACCAGCCAGAAGCTGCAAGCTGGCTTGAGTCTTTGATTTCAATCACCTGGACCCTGCTAAACCTTAACAGGGAGAAATTATGTAGAGCTTCTTCGGTCCTTATATCCTCGACTTTTCCAAGCAGGATTATTCTTACAACATATCCCGGCGTGCCTGCAAGGTGCCTGGCGGCAACAAAAGCATCCCCTCCATTATTACCTCTGCCTGCTACAAACAGTACCTTTCCGCTCCCTAGCCTTTCCCTTACACCCTGTGCAATAGCTGCCCCCGCATTTTCCATTAACTGAACCGGAGACAAGCCCAGATATGCACAGTTTATATCAATTGCCCTCATTCTTAACGAATTAATATATTTCATGATGATTGCCTGCCCATCTTTCTGCCCCTCTTTATTAAATTCTTATTTGCTGCTCCGATTTACTTGCTATTCTGTTTATTTGCTATTCTAATTTTCCCGCTGGTTCAATTTACTTGCCGGTCTAATTTTCTAGCTTTTTTTACTGAAGTATTTTATACTGAAGTAGATTTATCTGTTATTATTAATTATATACACTACAACCCTGATAACAACGTATGCCCCGGAATAATGTATATGCCGATAAAAGCAAATTACTTCCGTAGAAGCTGTTATGCAGTAAAGGTGAGCTATGCCCTGGAATAATAGGGCAGGCTTGTTACCTGGAAGTAATCTTTAATAAGTAGTTTCATTAATAGTAACAAATGTATAGTAAGAGGAACTAATAACTGAAGTTAGNNACAATGTAATGTTTTTCCTTATTTCTTTATTTGAGCATAAAGAGAGAAAAGTAAAAAATTGTAAGCAGGCAGGCATCTGATCAAATGTTTGCTTTCCTTTTCACGTGTCTGGACTTACATGAGAGCAGGAGGATGATTTTTGTCTAGTTCTAAAGATGCGGATAGCAGTCTTAAGAGTACGGTTAAGCCCAGGTATCTTATCCTGGGTAGTGGTAGTATTGGTTTTGCACTTGCAAAAGAGCTCAGGGAAAGCAATAAGCTTGTAATCATTGTGGATAAAGACGAAGCCAAGGTCGAAACTCTCAGAGAAGAAGGCTTTGAAGCTATTCTCGGGGATATCTCTGATCCTGAGCTGGTTAATAATGTTGACCTTAAAAATGTTGTTGCCATACTTTTCCTGAGTTCCAACAATGAAGCTAACAGGAAAGGAATTGAAAACTTTAAAAAAGCAGTAAACCCTGACATCCAGATCTTTTCGCGGGCATCGGATATTATTAACAAAGAAAAGATGGAAGATCTGGGATCAGATTACGTTTTCATGCCCTCTAAACTCGTTGCAAGCTCTCTTTCTCGCTCCCTTGAAAGGGCTGAATCGGTCCACAGAGGCAACAGGCTTGCCAGATGGTTAAAAGGGATAAGGGACAAGAAACTTGCTATCGTAATCCACGATAACCCCGACCCTGACGCAATATCAAGTGGGCTTGCTTTAAAGGAGATTGCAAAAAGCCTTGGTGTTGAAGCCAATATCCTCTACCACGGGAGAATAGGGCATCAGGAAAACAAGGCTTTTGTAAATCTTCTCGGGATTGACCTCAGCAAGATGGAGGAGCATGACCCGAAGGACTTTGATGAGATTGCCCTGATAGACTGCTCAATTCCTGGTGTTAACAACATGGTACCTCCCAATTCCTATGTGGGCATTGTAATTGACCATCACCCTCCAGGGGATACCGAAATAAAGGCTGAGTATGTAGATATCCGGCCCAATTTCGGGGCAACGGCCACCATCATGACAAAATACCTGCAGCAGTTGAATATTAATATATCCAAGACCCTGGCAACAGCTCTGCTTTATGGTATCAGGACCGATACACAGGACTTTAAGCGGAAAACCGATCCGGCTGACCTCTCCGCTGCTTCGTACCTGTATCCGCTTTCAAACCACGGAATTCTGGACCAGCTTGAACAGCCTTCAATGGCTATTGAGACCCTTGAGGTTCTCGGGGAAGCTATCCGCAACAGGCAGGTACTGGGGAGTTATCTTCTCTCAAATGTCGGTAATATCCGTGATAGAGATACCCTTCCTCAGGCTGCGGATTATCTCCTGAGCCTTGAAGGAATCTCTACAACTGTTGTTTTTGGGGTTACAGAAGACCGTATCTATATCTCCGGACGCAGCACCGACATCAGGGTCAACCTCGGAGAGGTTATGCGTCAGGCTTTCGGAGAGGATGCAGGTGGGCATGCAAATGCGGCCGGAGCTCAGATACCCCTTGGGGTTTTCAGCGCCACAAAAGATAGACAAACACTCCTGAGGCTTGTTAACGAAGCAGTCGTCAAGAGATTCCTGAGCGCTGTCGGAGTGGAAAGTGCAGGAGAATAAACTGAAAGAATTAACTGAAAGAATAAACCTGAAAGAGTAAACCTGAAAGTGTAGAGTGGTTTCCGAGTAGCGAAGGATGAGTTCCCAATACAAACTTCGGAAATAAACTTTTACAAACAAATCTTTGACGACAAACCTTTGAAGATAACTCTCTGGAAACGAATGTTCGGAAATACACTTTCAGAAAAACCGAATTTCTTAAAGGAGCAGACCCTTTTGTTCCTTTACTTTTGACCTTTTGAAGGCTGCTGTTTTATCTGATCCGAAGCCCGAGAGAGAATCTTTCGCCTTCTCCCCCTGAGCCGCACCGGATCATGTATCTTGCTTCAGGCAGGAATATCCGATTTTATTTTATTTCCATTCAGGATGTCGCTCTCAGTTACCTTAATTCCTGAGACGGTTGAGTTTTCTCCTGAGGTTAGCGAATAGGCGGATGTTGCATAAACTCCGTTTCCTGTGTTTTCAGTTGAATAAGGTACGGTTATTTCAAACAACCCNNCTGGACTTGCAGTGCCTGAAAGCGTGGCTCCCTTTACATATTCAAATACTTTTACAGTATTCTCGCTGCTTACACTGCTATTTTTGTCTGTTGTGTTTATAGAACTTTCATGGACCAGCCTGAAGTTTCCAAGGGATGTCCCGTCGAGCTTGTGGAGCTTATATATCTGGGTCTGAAGAAGAGCCGGTTTGGGAGTTGCAACGGTTCTGATGCCCATATTCTCTTTAACGGTTTTGGCTTCGTAGTAATCTTCAATATCCTTTCCTGCTATCTCGGTAATAGCCCCGAACTTACCTTCTGCCATCAGTGTGTCGGTTATTACATATTTTACATTGAGTTTTTCAACTATTGTTTTTGCTTCTTCTTCGGAACTTGTTAAAAAGAAGGTTGCAGAGTCCTTCACACCTGTCTGGAAGTTATTTGAAACCGCAGGCCTTTTCCCTACATATACTATCCAGTTTCCATAGTCCCACCAGCTAAGAACTCCGTATTCGGGAGTTTCTGAGGGTTCAAGATAATAAGAAGTTTCAGGTGTCGAGGTTTCAAGCCATTCGAGGGAGTCTTTCCATTCAGGACCAATTGAGGCTGCATCCTTTGCAAAAGCAGCACCCAGCCACAGAGAGGGCACAAAAACAAGCCCGATCAATGCGATACCTGAAACGAGTTTAAAGTAGTCCGGCTCGCCAGCTTTGCTGTTTGATTCCGTACTCAGTCTGGTCTTTGACCTGGATTTGTTTTTTAGAGACTTCTTTCTTCCCGTCTCAAGGTCGGGTATAGGTTTTTTCTCTGCTCCCTGCCCGGATTTAACGAGCTTTTTTACCTCTCTTTCGAAATCAAGTGATTCCAGGAAGACCCACAGCGTGTAAGCGGTAAGAATCGAGACATTTACTGCAAAAAGGTAAGCAAAACGCCTCTGAGAAAGGGCAAGATATGCACAGAAAAGTGTCCATACAAGGAAGAATACACCTTCAGGTTTTGATTTTTCGCTTTTTGACTCAAGGATGAGCAGGAAAATGCCTGCCAGAGCCGCCAGGAAAGTAAGTCCGAAACTTCCCAGCACTGCCGATAAACTGAGTTTTCCCTGCCCTGTCAAAAATAGAGGCACTGCTTCTGCAATTGTGCCTATGTATTCGCCTTTGCCCGAAAAGAACCTCAGCCCTTCAATAATAAAAGCATAATATTCGATGGAAAATATCCGGAGGAAAAGCAGCCCTGCGGCGGAAACCAGTATCAATACACAGGGATAGTATTTCCAGTTTATCCCTTTCTTTGAAACATATGCAGAGAAGCCCCAGAGCAGGCATACGCCCGCAAGCAGGATCAATATATAAACTACCTGGAACCAGGAAAGGTACATTGCACTCATTTCAAGTCCCTGGCGGACTTCTCCTGCCGAAAGAGGGATAGTAAACAGAAGTGTTGCAAATATAACTGCAGTCGAACAAATAAAGAGATAATCCGCCTCTCTCCCGGCTTTCAGGTCAAGTGTCGCCTGAACCAGTGTATACAGGACAATAAGACCTATAAGAGCAGGGGCTCCTACCCATGTAAAAATCAAGAGCGAAAAGAAGAGCCCTGATGCTGCTGCAAAAAGCAGAGGATTTATAATTTTCCTGTCCGAAGATATATTTTTAAGTGAACTTAAGGAAAGTTTTCTCTCACCTGCCTGCTTTAAGGCAAGTATGAAAAATGCATAAGCTATCGTTGAAAGAAATACTTCGGCTACATGNNCTTTTATCAAAAACCGAAGCTGCTGCTACATAGACCGGAATTATCGTCAGGGTTCCGAGGAGTACGGGCAAAAGGGCTCCTGCCAATTCAACGGTATGCGCGTCGGGCTGTCCTCCTCCCATAATTATTCCAAGCAGGGCGCCCAGGATATCAAAGAATGGGGGCCACCCAATCTCAAGACCATACGGGTAATTGATGTAAGTATCGAAGTTAAGAGAATTGGGGAAGCTGGATACTGTGTAAAGTATGCGCCGCATATGATAAAACTCATCATATCCCGTGAAGGTTATGCCTCCGTTTGCGGTAAGTGACGCATAGGAGAGCATGCGCATGAGAAACGCAACTGCTATTACGGCGATAAGTGAAATTCTAATTTTTGAACTGCTGGCGGGAGCCTGTGCCGCCGGAAATCTCATGCCTTTATCTGTCATAGTCATCTCTACTATATTTTTAGCTGGTTTTTACGTTTCAGTTACGGTTCGGTGTAAAGTAACTTTAATAACAATCCGGTCAGTACGGCTACCTTAAGGACTCGGAGCCTGACATATCCTGAACCTCTCGCTTTTGCCTCTCGCTTTTATATTTAGTCCCGAAGCTGGCTTATTTTCAGATACTCGTTAACCGATTGAATTTCGCAGGTCTAAGTCCCGAATTTATAACACTCAGAATTTAATTAAAATTTATAAAACTCAGAGTTTAATAAAATTTTAGCTACACTGACAGATACGAATCTGGGGATTAAAGATCTGACAGTTGTGGATTTAATAGTTATGGGTTATATTTCTGGTAACATCTTTACTACATCTTTTACTATTTAATTGTCGTGAATTATAACCCCTGTATTACCCATTATTCTGGTGCAATTCAGCGAATTATCTGGCAAGTGTTATATATACCTCTCCTAATCTTGATATGAGTTTTTCAATATATTTATTACCATTGAACTTAATGAACTATTGAATTGTGAAAAATAAAAGCTTGCAGCTCAATCATGAGTCAAAGTCTTTATTATGAAGGTTATTAAAGGACTGCACTCCGCAGGTAATTTAAGATATCATTCTAGCAGTTTTTAAATCAGTACTTTGTTTAAATCTTAAAACAAGTGAGATACAGATGAAGATAGCCATATTTCATGATTACTTCGGAGCTATTGGCGGTGGAGAAAAACTGGTGCTGATGCTCGCAAAATATTTTAATGCCGATGTTATTACCACGGACTTAAACATAGAATCCATAAAAAAGATGGGCTATTCCGAAATGCATATAATAAGCCTTGGAAATACCCCAAAAGTTCCCCCCTTAAAGCAGATCTCGGCATCTCTACTCTTTGCAACCTGTGACTTCTCAGATAAGTATGATTTCTTCATTTTCTCCGGGAACTGGGCACATTTTGCTGCAAAAAAACATAAGCCAAATCTATATTATTGCCATACTCCCACAAGGGCTTTTTATGACCTTTACGATACATTTTTGGCGAGACAGTCATTTATTGTTTCTGTATTCTTCCGGGTCTGGGTCAGGCTTCACAGGCCGGTTTCCGAATATTATCTTTCACATGTATGTAAGGTCGCAACTAACTCAAAGAACACACTGCAAAGGGTCAGAAAATACTTTCGTAGAGACGCTGAAGTTATTTACCCTCCTGTTGAAACTTCTAAATTTACCTGTAAAGAACACGGGGATTTCTGGCTCTCTGTAAACCGCCTGTATCCTGAAAAAAGAGTAGAACTTCAGATTGATGCTTTCAGGGAAATGCCCGAAGAAAAACTTCTTATTGTTGGAGGATACTCAAAAGGAGACCACGCAAAAAGTTATGCAAAAAATGTTCTCAATAGTTTGCCTGAGAATGTAGAAGTGCTTGGAGAGGTCTCTGAAGAAGAACTGCTTGATCTTTACTCTTGCTGTAAAGGTTTTATTTGCACTGCCATGGATGAAGATTTCGGGATGACCCCTATAGAAGCTATGGCAAGNNCAAAAAATAAAAAATGTGATTTACAATGATTTTTAAACATTTAATTGAACTATATAATTACCGGGACTTGATCTGGAAATTGTCCTGGGGAGAGTTTAAACTCCGATATAAAAATTCTATACTAGGATATTTCTGGTCCCTCCTGGAACCCCTTTTAATGCTCACAGTCCTGTATTTCGTATTTTCCAATTTAATGAGGGTTCAGGTAGAGTATTACCAGCTCTTTTTGTTGATGGGCATAATTTTATGGAATTTCTTAAGCAGGTCAACTAACATTGGGATGTTTGCCATAGTCGGAAGGCCGGATATGATCAAAAAAATCTACTTTCCCAGGGATATTTTTGTAATTTCGTCGTGTATCACAGCCCTGCTTATGAGCCTTTTTGAATCAGTTGTATTTTTCATATTTATGGCAGTTTTCAGGGTCCCTTTATCCTTTAATATAGTGTATGCACCCTTAATTTTGATCTTCCTCTTCTTTCTGGCTCTTGGAATTGCCATGGCACTTTCAGCACTCAATGTTTACTACAGGGACGTTCAGTTTATCTGGGATGTACTCATGCAAGCAGGATTTTTTGCAACCCCTATTCTTTACACTGTTGATATACTCCCGGAAGCTTTCCGGAAAATTGTCTTCCTTAACCCCATGGCACGGATAATAGTATCTGCGCGGGATACGATAATTTATTCAACTCCAGCAAGGTCTGAAGACCTGCTGTTTATGTTTGCTTCATCGGTCTTTTTCCTTATCCTGGGTTATGCAATTTTCTCCAGACTTGAGCCCGGCTTTGCGGAGGAAATCTGATGGCTGCAATTGAAGTTGAAAACCTTTATAAAATGTTCCGTATCCCTCACGAAAAGAGGAATACAGTATTTGAGTCCCTTGCAGGGGCTTTAAAGCCTCCGCAGTACGAAACATTCCAGGCTCTTAATAACATCAATTTTGAGGTTGATGAAGGCGAAGCCCTGGGGATTATTGGTGAAAACGGAAGTGGTAAAAGTACCCTGTTAAAAATAATGGCAAATATTTTACGTCCTACGAAAGGGAGCGTAAAAGTAAATAAGAGAATCACTCCCTTTCTTGAGCTCGGGGTAGGTTTTCAGCCAAACTTTACGGCTTCGGAGAATGTAAGGACTTACGCAACCATCATGGGGATTTCAAAAAGAGAGATAGAATATAAACTCGATGATGTGCTCGAATTTGCAGGCCTCGAAAAGTTCAGGGATACCAAACTAAAAAACTTCTCTTCCGGCATGCAGGTGAGGTTAGCTTTCTCCACAGCAATCCAGACCGATCCTGAAATACTCTTAATGGATGAGGTGCTGGCTGTAGGAGACATGGAATTTCAGCAGAAGTGCCTGGACGTCCTTAACCAGTACAGAAATGAAGGGGTAACAATAATATTTGTCTCTCACGACCTTGGAGCTGTCAGAAGGTTCTGCGACAGGACTTTACTCCTGCATAAAGGAGTGCAGGTAGCTCTTGGGGACACCGGCGATGTTATTGATAGGTATGTGTACGGAGGAAACGAAACATCCACCCCAGAAGTCTCTGAGGTCGAACAGGCAGATACCAAAGAAGTAGAGGAACCGAAAAACAGATGGGGCGACAAGCAGATAGAGATTGTTAATGTAGAATTTTACGATAAGTTTGGCAATTCTGGCTCCAGATTTAATTCTTTTGACCCGATAACCATAAGGATCTTTTATCAGGCTCACAAAAAAGTTATGGACCCGGTTTTTGGAATAGCTCTATACTCGGAAAAAGGGGAAAACCTTTTTGGAACCAATACGGAACTGAAAAACCTGACTATTGATTCGATAGAGGGAAGCGGACATATCGACCTTGAAATAGACAGACTTACAATACTCACAGGAAGATTCTTTTTAACTGTTGCAATACATTCTCACGATCATAAACCTTATGACTGGCATGACAAATTATATTCATTTGATGTGATGCCAACCTCCCGAGATGCCGGTATTTTTGAAATCCCCTGTAACTGGAAACTATAATTTTGAGGTTGATTATATGAGCTCTTTTGAGTCGGAAAATAAAGAAATTAAGGTCGAGGAAATAATGGAAAAAGTTAGAGATAACATAAATAAGAGAAAGGGTCTAAAAATTGACCCTGCTACGGATTCCAGGTGTGAAATCACTAGCTTTTCCAAAGGATTTTCGGAAGACCCTGATATTCAGAATGGGCTCAGGCATCTTTCCTCAAACTGGAAAATAGATAACAATAATTACTCTATCAGTTCTCATAGGCCAATTGCGGGACTACTTCTTGTTAAAGGCAGAGAACTGGTAAATGGGGAAGTTAAAAGATATGTTGACCCTGTCATTCTTAAACAGGACGAACTAAACAGGACTACGGCACAAATTTTGAATAAATTAATTTCACAGTTCAAACTGGAGATTGATAGGGAAATAAGCTGTGAGATCGAAAGTCTGAAACCTGAGCTTGAGAAAGAAATCAGCGACAGGATTGATGACTTAAAGTCATTACTCTACAAAGAGATACTTGATGAAACAGCTGCTTTAAAAACTCAAATCCACAAAGAGGTTGCCAATGGAGTTGAGAGGTTAAAACCTGAAGTCCATAAGGAAACAGAGTGTATTCTTAACTCCATGATTTCTTCCTTAAATACTGACATTGAAAATAAATTATGGCTACGTAACCTGCTGGAAAACAGAATAGAGGAGTCGTATAAAAACCAGCAGGTTGAGCCCGTTGAGCCGGAAGAAGAACTCGGAATAAATTATTTCGTTTTCGAAGAAAAGTTCCGCGGGTCACGTGAAGACATCAAACAGAGGCAGAGTAAGTTTATGCCATATTTCGAGGGCTGCTCCGATGTCCTTGATATCGGGTGTGGGAGAGGAGAATTTCTGGAGCTCTTAACGGAGAGAGGTGTTGGCGCAAAAGGTGTCGATATTGACGAAGATATGGTAAGGTACTGCAGGTCAAAAGGTTTCTCTGTAGAACTGAGCGATGCGGTTTCATATCTGGAACAGCTTGAGGATATGTCCCTTGAAGGAATTTTTATCGACCAGGTAGTTGAACATCTGAATCCCGGTTACCTGATAAAACTACTGCAATTATGTTACAAAAAGCTAAGATTCGGCCACTACATTCTTATTGAAACAGTTAACCCCCTTTCACTATTTTCTTTTGCGAATTTTTACATTGACTTAACACACATAAAGCCGGTACATCCGGATACATTAAAGTTTTTACTTGAATCCATGGGCTTTAAGGAGCTTGAAACCGTATTTATTTCTCCTGTTAATGAAGAATCCAGGCTTAAGAAATTGCCCTCGTTCTATGGTGCAAATGATAAAGAAAAGTCTATGATCGAAATTTACAACCATAATATCGAGGTCCTGAATAACAGACTTTACGGGGCTCAGGATTACGCGGTAATAGGGAAAAAATAAATCCTGCTCCAGTGATACTTATGATACCATGTCCAGAAGTAAAATCATACGATTTTATTGCCAGTCTTGGGTCTGCATGTATTGTCGCAGACAAAATCCAGAAAAATGATTTAAGGCTTTTCTCAGGTCCGCTTGATTGGATAGTTAGCAACCCAGGCAGCACCATTAAGTTTCTGGAGTCTAATTTTAATGACTTTTTAAAGCTGGATAATCTCAAAATAAAAGGAATTCACGAAAATAATTCTACTTACCTGGTCCAGGATACCAAATATAACCTTCTTTTTGTTCATGATTTCCTGAAAGATTGCCCCTTAATTAATCAGCATATGAATATCAATAATAAATACAATAAGAGAATCTTGAATTTTTACAGCTGGTGTTCCAAAGCCGATAGCGCCCTATTTATTATGTATTTTCCAACTACGGATGATTATTTGCCTCAGGTTAAAGAGCTGATTTCTACTTTAAAGGAAAAATTTCCTGATCTGGATTTTGATTTGCTAATTTTATTCCTCACAGATAAAAAAGAAGCCAAAATTTTGAAGGTTTTAGAAAACTGCTACCTCGGATATGTATATCATAATGAAAGTAACTGGATAGAGTCAGACCCTTTCTGGAGACACATTTTAAGGAATTTTTCCATCAATTTTTCCTTTAAGACAATAGAACTGGCAAATATTGCGTATCTTGAAAATAACCGTTTAGATTTTAAAAACACAGGCCAGTTCATATATACAGGGCTCGCGCAATATGAAAATAATGGGAGGTGGTCCGTAGGCAATGAAACTCGAATTGGTGTAAAAATACGCAATAAAGTTACTGATATGCTCGTAAAATGCAGTACTTACAAAAATCCATACTCTTTTGTGTATGTGAATGG
>DUIO01000341.1 GCA_013330315.1 Methanosarcina sp.
CCCCATCAGGGTTCACATAGTTCGGAACCAAATACTGGTATGAGCTGTCTGAACCTTCAGCTCACCAACTAGTAATCTATACTTTATGGTTTTAACTCTCTCCAAATCGGATAATTTCGGCAGACTTATATACGTGAAAAAATCGTGGAGCAAAAAAATCCATATTAATCATATTGTATTAACTTGAATGTTTTTATTTTCAGAATAAATACCGAGATCTATCGCAGTAATTCGATAAATAAGCCAAAATACCATCATAGATAAATTATATATACTGGTTTTTTTGAAACTAAATTTATTTATTCAGATTATTTTTTAACTGAGAAAGAGTTAGACCAAGCTTTTTCTTAGTTTATCCTTTCAGCTCAAAAACAAAATAAAAATTGATATANNTTTATTCTATTTCTATTCTGTTTTATACTATTTTATATTGTTTTATTCTATTTTAGTCTGTTTTAGTCTATTTTATTCTGTTTTATACAGTATTATCCTGTTTTATTCTGTTTTTACTCCATTTTAGTTTGTTTTTTCCATATTATTTTGTTTGATTCCGTTTTATTTCGTCCCTTTCTATCCTCTTTTATCTGTTTTATCTGCTCATTCTTTTTTTCTGTTCTTCAACCCGCATTCCTGGGACGTGAAATGGCGATCAGGACTTCCTGTCCTTTCCATGACCCTCTACTGAATCTGGTCTCGGTGAAAACTTCAGTCCCTTCCCTGGTAATAAAGGGCAGGGTGTAAAGGGAGATTTTCCCTTCGAGAATCTCTGAAAAAGTTTTTGCAGCTTCGAGGACTCTGTTATGGGGATGAAAAGAGAGAATATTTTTTCCAAGGAGTTCTTTTTCCGTATAAGATAGGTGTTTGCGGAATGCAGGGTTGGAATGAAGGATNNCACTGCTTATTTGCTGGAGCTCTTCTTTTTCTTTTATTCGGGTAATCTCATTTCCAATCTCAAGGGCAATGGTTTCGATCTGCTTTCTGGCAGTTTCGGGAATTTCATCCGACTTATGGGAACTGAGCTGCATGACCGCAACAAAGCGGCCACCTGAGAATACAGGAAGAAAAGCTGCTGCCCTGAGCTTTTCCTCAGGCGGGGTTTCAAGAGAAGCCATATTTTTGATCTCGAAATACTGCCTGTAAACAGGCTTTCCTGTTCTGAACAGATTTGCAAGCCCCTGGGATTTTCCAAAACCGGACGCTGCTTTCACAAAGGTTGGAGACAGCCCTTTACAGGTTTTTAATTTCAGCTCCCCACTGGGCTCATCCATATCATAGATGCATCCTGAGTCCAGAGGTTCAACCTCAAGTGCCAGGTCCAGAAGCTGCTTTAAGATTTCCTGGAGCTCGTCCGTGGAAGCAAGGGCAGAGCCGGCATCTCGTCGGAGGCGCAGGAAATCAGAGCTATGCCTTACCTCAGTAATGTCAATAACCGTCCCGTACAGGTATTCGATATCCCCTTTTTCATCGGAGTGTATAAACGTCTGCTCATTAACCCAGTGAACCTCTCCTGAGGCTGTAAGAATTCGGTATTCCTGGAAAAAATCATTTTTGCCTTCCGTATAATTCCTGAACAGGTTATCACGTACCTTTTCGATATCAAGGGGATGAATAATGTCCTCATAAGTTAGCTTTCCTGATGTGAACGATTCTGCAGGATACCCAAAAAGGATTATATTTTCGGTTATGAATTCTACAGGTCTTTTTTCTTTTGGTTTGCTCAGAAAAACAATTACAGGACTGCTGCTTATAATCCACTCCAGTACTTTATTAACCCGCATAGCATGCGAGAGATCATTTTTCATCCGTTTTTGCTCGCTGATATCTTTTGCAACAATGAGGACTGCGGTCCTGCCTTCATAATTCATTACACTCGCTTCCACTTCTACCGAAATAGGGATCCTGTCTCTTCTCAGATAGGTGGTTTCAAAGGTAATTTTTCCTTCCTGACTTATTCTCTTGACCTGCCTTGAAAACTGATTCCCGTACCTTGTGTCGATATTTGCAGGAGTAAGTTTAAAGAGTTCTTCTCTTCTGTACCCCAGATAAGTGCATGCCCTTTCATTTGCTTCCAGAAGTTTTCCGTTCCTGTCAAGGACAATTATAATGTTACTGCTTGAATTAAGCAAAAAATTGAATTTTTGTTCTTCCTGCCCCAGCTTTATTTCAAGTTCTCTTTGGGAAGTGATGTCCGATACAACCCCGAAATAATGGCTTATCCTTCCGTTTTTCCCATACTGTATATGAGTCCTGTCTTCGATCCAGCGTACCTTTCCGCTTCTCGTGAGTATCCTGTATTCCAGATTATAATCCTTGATCCCTCTTTCGGAGTTGCTTATGACCCCGAAATTGAAAGCCTCAAGGTCTTCAGGGTGAACTATGTCAGCATACAGAATTTTCCCTGCTTTAAATTCGGCAGGTTCGTAACCCAGGTCTGAAACATTTGCGGAAGCAAACTCCACCGGAAAGCCAGCTTCTGCTTTCCTTATGAAAATAACCGGAGGGGTGCTTTGTAAGAACAGGTTCAGCTCTTCCCTGGATTCAAAAAAGTCAGTCAGCTCTTTTTCAGACTGGCCTCTACCTGCAAATTTACTCTGAAGGCTTCTTTCCGTAATGCTTATCCCCTGTTAAAATTAATGTAAACTGATACTTATATCTTTTGTTTATTTATAAAATTGTTTGTAATAATGAAATAAGATCATTGATAAAACTTTCTTTTTATTGCAGGAAAGGACATTTGAAAGCAATTAATTGTATATCGGGAACATAATTTTATGTAAGGCCTGAAAGAGTGTTTTGAATGCTAAATTATATATAAAAATCATCTAATAACTCTTATTGTGAAATAAATACAATAGGGGAGTGAAATATGGCTGACAAGACAGATAAAGTTGCTGAAAATATTCCCGGACCTTATTACTGTGACTACAGCTGCATCGCGTGTCGTTTATGTGTAGATACCTCACCAGAGAACTTCAAAATGAATGACGATGAGTCAAATGCTTATGTATATAAGCAGCCAGAAAGTGATGAAGAAAAGGAGGCATGTGAAGAGGCACGTGAAGCCTGCCCGGTTGATGCGATAGGCAACGACGGCTAAACGACATGTTCCATTTTAACAGATTCCTTTGATTTTTCTCTGTTATTCTTATATCACGAATAACTTTTTATTTTTTCTTTATTTTTATTCTTTCTTTATTTTTATTCCTTCTTTATTTTTATTCCTTCTTTATTTTTATTCTGTCTTCCTTTTTTGTTTTTCCACCGGTTCTTTATTTATGTTCTTTGTTTCTGTTTTTTATTTTTACTCTATTAATTCTATTTCTGAATATATTTTGGAAAGACCCTGAAGGGTTGAGTACCCTTTTCTTGTAATGATATAGTCTCCCCTCTCACTTCGCTGCAAGACCATGCCTGTATCAAGCAGTTTTTGAAGGTGAAAGAGAAGGTTTCCGCCGCGAAGCCCTGTAAGTTTAGAGAGTTCGGAAAAGGTCTTGCTCTCGCCTGAAAGAGCCTTGAGCATGTGGAGCCTTTGTTTATTTGCTACCGGTTCACAGACTTCGGGGACTATTTTGTCAGGCTCAATTGAACTTATGTCGCCTTTTTCATCTTTAGCTTCCCTCTCTTTATATATCTGGAGGGAACGCATAAGTTTAACCTGTTTTTCTAAAAGACTGCTGGCTTCCGAAAAGCACCTGCTGCATTGGGGAGATTTTGCTTCCTTTTTTAAGTCATCAAGCCTGTCCCTGTACATTTTTACAGTCCCGACTTCGACTTTTGGTCTGCCAACAAGCCCTGCAGTTTCCTGCAAAATCTCGTTGAACGCGGTCTCACAGAATTCCCTCATACCGCAGTCCCTTGTCATCTGGCTACGCATTTTTTCATTTGCATCTTCGCAGAGATAGTCAACCATGGGTTTCATGAAGCTTTTTCTCATCTCTTCCATCATGCCGTCAATATGCTGCTGGTTTGCCCTCTGCAAAAACCGCGAAAAGTCATTCCTCAGGGATGTTACCTCTTCCTTAATCGAATGCAGTTCTTCCCTGTAGTAAACATTGTCTTCTGCCTGTGCTGTCTCCATGCTTTTCAGTCTCCAAACCTATTAAAAAGCCTTATGTGCCGATAAAGGTTATTTTAGCTGGCTCAGGATAAATTAAGGTAATTTTATTAAGGTTTCTCTGAGTGTTGCCAGTTTTCATTTAAGGTTATTTTTCTATACAATTTTAAACTTGTACATAAAAATGACGCTCAAGTATATAAATATATACAGCNNGAGCTTGCAAAAGCACTTGGCGGAGCACTGATGACAGCGGGACAGAGACTCCAGGGACAGTAAGCAGATTCTACTGGAATACTGCTCTCTTTATTTTTTATATTCTGGCTTCGGGGCAGCTGTTGATCAACTCCTGCCTTTTGTGCCAATTTTGTGTTTTTTATATTTTACATAATTTCAAAACAAACGTCAAAAAGATCTCAGTTACTTTCATACATGTCTTAATTACCTCATATGCCAGGAATTACCTCACAGGTCTTAATAACCTCACATGTCAGGAATTACAAGAGATATATACCTCAAATGATATATTTTTAATATACTAATTTAATTACAGAACAGAGGGGAATATAGAATGGAACCGACAGCCTCAGATTGGGAGAACTTCTGGAGTGCAAATGTTTTTGCAGTCATTACCGATAATACAAAGCCAGCTATGAAATGGGCTGCCTCCGAGCTCAAAAACCGGGGGAGAAAAGTGTATATTGTTGACCTTTCAGATAAACCTGCACCCGAATCATTAAAAAATGTTTCCGAACTTCCGGGCGGGCTTGACCGGGCTATTATCGGGATAACAAAGTCCGAACCCGGAGACCTGATCCCGACCCTGAAAGAAAAAGGTGCAAAAAAAGTCTGGATCCACTGGAAAACCGAGACCGAAAAAGCACTTGGTGCATGCAGGGATGAGGAACTTGAATATCTCGCAGGGCGCTGTCCAATGATGTATCTTGGAAGCGGACTCAGCATACACGGGTTGCATAGGACAATCGCAAAGATGACAGGAAATTATTGAGCGAAGCCAGGTAAAGTCTCGTTTGCAATAGTTTATTTACGGTAGTCCCGTTCGCAGTAATCTTATTTACGTTAGTTTCCGGCTCGAGTAAGCCTATCCTTTGCTCTACATTTTTGACAGTTCTTCATCAAATTCTTTAATTAAGTAGTATTCACATTTTCTTTTGTATGGCCGG
>DUIO01000268.1 GCA_013330315.1 Methanosarcina sp.
AGTTTACCGAGATACACTGGCCCAGTGAGACAAGAAGGCTGAGTACAAGAATCCCTGTCAGCAGGGTGCGGGTTTTACCTGGGTAATCTGAATGCTTTGGCTGCCTGCTCCGTGCTTCCAGGGGGAATATCTCTCCAAGAAGGGCTCCTGCAAGAAGTACGAAAGGAAGTACAATGTGAACAACGAGCCAGGGAACCTTTTCCTGAAGATAAGAATATAACAAAAAGCTTGTAAGAGCCCAGTAACAGAGGAAAAGGAAAAAAGAATAGTTCTGTCCTTTATTCCGCGCTTTGTTCCACAGGAAATGGAAAAAGCCTGCAATCCCAAAGAGTATAACCGGGACTTCGTATCTGAAAAGGATAGGGATATAATAGTAAAAGGGACCTCCTATCCTCTCTATCCTGTGCATTGCCATCCAGTGATTAAAAGCCCTTTCTACGATCGAAAAGAGGGATACATCATTCCTGAAAATGCTGGAATAAAAGAACAGTATAATGAAAACAGAAAGTGCCCCTGAAAGAATAATCTCGGGAAGGTAGGGCAAAAGAGCCGAAGCCTTACGGAGGAGGCTTTTCTGCAATCCCAGTTTCTCTTTTTTCCAGTCCGAGTAAATCCGGTATAATAACGCCAGTCCGGCATAACCTCCGAAAGTGAGAAGGATAAGGTAAGCATTTNNATACCTCTTTGAGCTGTGAATATTGTCGAGATAGCGGAACACACCTGCAACAGCAGCCAGAGTGCAGAAAACAATTATCATATCGTTTCTGAAGAACCTTGAAAAGTAAACCATGCTTGGAGAAAACGCAAGCAAAAACATGGACCAGAGTACGCCGCTTTTTCCCAGTTCTTTCTTCAGCAGAAATAGCACAAGAATAGCTGCAATCCCGAAAAAGACGGGAATCAGGCGAGCTGTTGTATCGTTAATTCCCAGGAAATGAAAGATAGCTGCCGTGGAATGAAAGAGGAAGGGGCCGTGATAGGCAGGATTATAGCTGTATTCCCCATACTCAAGCAGTTTGAGGGTAAAGCTGGCATGTACGCTTTCGTCATGATGAAAAACCCGCTCTCCAAGCTCAAATAATCTGAGGACAAGAGCAAAAAGAACTATTAAAAGCCCCAGAAGCCTGTACTTTCCATCCGGAAGCCCCGGCAGATTTGCGTTTTCATTATCTGGAGTTTGTTGCATTATTTTCCTAACCTTCACTTAGTGACTGCTTCTTATGAGGCATAGGTATATTTAAGGAGTAGGATGAAATAGTCTTCCTCATGGCTGAAGTAAGAGTTAAGTTATTTGCAAATTTACGTGAGGCAGCAGGTACGCCGGAAGTCCTGCTTTCCGGGGAAAAGGTTATTGATGTCCTTTTATCTTTGACAGAGAGATATCCAGGGCTGAAGGATCTCATTTTTGAAAAGCTTGATGAAAAAGAAGAAAGCCCGGCCCTTTGCAGCTCTATCAATGTCCTTATCAATGGAAATAATGTCCGTCACCTCGACGGGCTTGATACCGAACTTAAGGACTCGGATGAAATCGGGATTTTGCCCCCTGTTTCCGGAGGATAAACTTTTCAGGGGTCAGGAGAATGGGCAGGATATTCAAAGAACGAACTTCCGTTGATGAAGCTTTACAACTTTTCCTCGAGGGCATTTTTACCCGCAGAGAAACAGAAGAAATCTCGCTTGAGTTTTCTCCTGGCAGGGTACTTGCAGAGGCTGTAGTTTCCGGGAGGAACGTCCCTCATTACATGCGTGCTGCAATGGACGGATATGCTGTCAGGGCATCTGATACTGCCGGAGCTTCTCCTGCAAATCCCGTTCTTTTACAGCTCTCTGGTAATGTAGAGGAAGGAACCTCTACCTGGGTACATACAGGGGCTGCTCTACCTGAAGGAGCCGATTCGGTCGTAATGGTCGAGGATACGGTTACAACCGGAAATATGGTTGAAATAAGATCACAGGTTTATCCCGGAAGGAATGTAGGGCAGATCGGAGAAGACATAAAAAAAGAAGATGCAGTTTTTAAAGAAGGGCATTTTCTCCGCCCTTGCGATGCTGCAGTCCTTGCTTCTCTCGGACTGGACAGAGTGAAAGTCTTTAAAAAACCTGTGGTTGCAATCATTCCTACGGGAGATGAACTGGTAAGTCGCGATAAAGCCGGGGAAGTCCCTCCTGCAGGTATGGTTCTTGAGACAAACGGGCTTATGGCTTCCCTTTATGTGGAAAAATGGGGGGGGAATTCCAAGAGAGACCTCGTAAAGGANNTAGTTTGCCTTCCCGGCTACCCGGTTGCAGGGCTTGTTGTCCTGTACTTCTTTGTCCGCCCGGCGATCAGAAAACTTGGTTCAATTCCTGAGTTACCGGAGCTTATCCTTAAAAAGCGCCTGGCTGCAAAAATAAGTTCTAAAATAGGATATGTTAATTTCATCCGTGTCATTTTTGAAGGGGACAGGGCACGCCCGCTTATGGGAGCCGGGGCAGGAGTCCTGAGTTCGGTTGCAAAAGCCGATGGCTATGTGCTTGTCCCCGAGAACGTAGAAGGCTATGAGGAAGGACAGGAAGTGGATGTCTTTTTGATCGAGTGAGATCGACATCCAAAGATAAGCTGTCTCTGTCCAGAGATACACAAACGAGTACGGGTATCCTGTTTCATTTCTTTGCCCCTTTAAAATGAATAAAAATTTATACTAACAGGAGGTAATGGGAATGAAATAGCCGTCCTTTAGTTTAATTTTTAGAAATATATTAGTGAAGAAAATGCCTTCTCAGGATAAAGAAATAGACAAAATTTTTTTAATAGGAGCTGGCGGCTTTCTGGGGGCCGTTTGCCGATTTTTGCTCTGCGAGCTTGTGGAAGGGCAGCTTGGCATCCTTTCTGTAAACGTACTCGGGAGTTTCATGCTGGGCATGATAATGTATGATGCCGGACACCTCGGTTTTATAGGTCCTAAAGGGAAGATTGCATTCGGGACAGGATTTATGGGTGCATTTACTACTTTCTCTACGTTTGCAGTCCAATCTTTCAGCATGCCCTTCCTTCCTGCCCTTGGAAACATCAGCGCCAATCTCCTTCTAACCCTTACGGGCGTGTTCTTTGGCAGGAGTGTTATAAAAGCTCTTTCTAGAAGGGAGAGTTAAAACATGTTCTCCGCTTCAAGTCTGGGAGACCTCTTTTTGATAGGTACTGGAGGTTTTATAGGGGCTTCTCTACGCTACACGGTTTCAAGCCGCGTGCCAAAAATTCAGAATATCCCTGCAGGAACTCTTACTGTAAACCTTCTGGGAAGCATGGTGCTTGCCCTTCTTACTTTTTCCTCTGAACCCGAATCCATGGTTTATCTGATAAATATGNNTCTCGGTTCTTTCACAACTTTCTCAACCTTTGCCTATGAGACCTTTAAGCTCCTTGAAGAGGGGAAAAACGTTTCATTTTTCCTGAATATTTTCTTGAATGTTATGCTCTGCCTCCTGGGCGTAAGTATCGCATACTTAGCACTCAAACTTTGATTTTGAAAAATATTTTTAATCAATTACAGCTTCGGCTGTTGAAATTAATATTTGAAACACGTTTTAAATTTTATTTGAATATACAGCTAGCCAGAGATTCACTCCTGTAATTAAAGTAAAAAGCAGTAGCAGGTAGTTCAAAATTGCTGTTTTTAATAAATCTTAAATTGTTATTAAACTATAAACTACTAATTAAGTATAACTTATTTATCAATATGACCGCTTAATCCTTAAATAGGATATAATGATTAATAAAAGAACAAGTTAAGTATTGAAGGTGTGTGTAAAGTATTGAAAATACAAATTAAATATTAAACAGAAAATCGATCAGTAAAAAGTAAATTAATTATCAAAAAAGAATTGATTATTAAAAAAATGGTAAAATAGAAAGCCCTTAAGTTATTTTACAAGGGCTTTTGCAG
>DUIO01000094.1 GCA_013330315.1 Methanosarcina sp.
AATCGGGGCAAAGCCTATCGAAGGTGTCAGTACAAGTACTGCCGGTTTTGTAGGGTTTGCGGAAAGAGGGCCTCTTAACAGGCCTACTCTGGTAACAAGTTTTGCAGAGTACCAGAATATTTTCGGAGGATACCTTCCTGAAGATAGGGAGTATGACAGCATACGCTGGCTGCCTTATGCCATAGAGGGGTTTTTCAGCAACGGAGGCAAGCGGGCTTATATAGTAAGGGTAACTGTCGAAGGCAGCGAAGACGAAAACTCAAATGCAAAAGCTGCCTTCGGTTTTATACCTGATATCTCGGGAATTACTACTCATCTGACCGAAGAAACAAAAGCAGGGTCTTTTGTCCTGAAGGCGGATAATATAACAGGTCTGGAGCCCGGGGATGCTTTATTCATTAGAGATGGAACTCTCTCAGAGTACGTCCAGCTCAGATTTGCAAGTGCAGCAAAAGTTCTTACTCTCAATGCTCCGCTGGCAAATAGCACATATGCCGAAGGAACCGAAATCGTGAAACCTGTGCCGGGCCCCACGGATCCGGCAGATCCCACTGCTTATGAGGTGCAGGAAAAACTCGAAGCAGGAGATAAGGAAATTATACTTAATGACGTTTCAGGACTTTCAAAAGATGATGTAATCCTGCTCGATAAGAATGAAAATGCAGAGATCTGCATCCTCAGCGCAGTGGATGATGCACAGAAATCAATTACAGTAGCATCAGCTCTGAAATTCAAACATGCCGGGGGCGCAGAAATACAGAAATTATCTATTCCCGAAACCAACCCGGTAACTGCAGCAACACGTATGGAACTGAAAGCCGGAGACCTGATTATTCCGATTGCTCAGGAAAGTGATGAATTTGATGTGAATGGCGCGCTCAAAATAGGGGACGAATATTTCCTTATAAGAGCTATAGAGGCAGGTAACCTGCTCATTTCGAAAGAGAAGCTAAAGTACCAGCACAAACAGAATGCGGAAATAAAGCAGCTGGTAAGAGCCCTTCAGGTCAGTGCTTCAAGTGAAGGAAAATGGGGAAACCGGATAAAGGTCGTGTCAGGTCTGAGTTCCCTCTCCGAAGCCGTTCTGACAGAACCAGCCTCAAATAAAGATACCTTTACATTGAACACCGTAAACGGTATGGAAAAAGGAACCCTTCTCAAAATCGAGCCGAAAGACAAAGCTCCGATATACGAGACCATAAAAGAAGTGATTAAAACGGGCGATAGCAAAAAGGTAGTCCTCGAAAACGTGGTCAATGAAAACCTCGATACGGGCACGAAGGTCTCTACGGTTGAATTTGACCTCAAAATCAGGTTTGATGGCGCAGAAGAAGTTTTTAAAAATCTTTCCATGAACAGCAATCATAGCAGATACATTACCAGAATAATTTCGGAAGAAAGTTCCAGCCTTATCCGGATAAAAGATGTCAGCAACACTGAGGACCCGGTTAAGAAAATTCCCATGCCAGCTCAGGATGCGGAGCCCGGCTGGCTTCTTGCCGGAGGTGCTGATGGAATTCCTGAAAATGAAGGAAAAATTAACGAAACTTACTCGGGCAAGGATGACATCATCCCTGAAAACAGAACCGGGCTCCATGCTTTGAAAAATAAAGAGGATATAAGCATAGTCGCGGTACCGGGCATTGCCACGCAGGCGGTACAGGATAAGGTCATCGCGCAGTGTGAAGGGATGAAAGACAGATTTGCGGTTCTGGACCCTGAAGCAGGTTCTGACCTTGATGAGATCCAGGGACAGCGCAATTTATACGATTCCAAATATGCTGCCCTTTATTACCCCTGGATTCAGGCATATGATCCCGTATCAAAGAAACAGATCAATGTTCCTCCAAGCGGGCATATTTGCGGCATTTATGCTCGCAGCGACACTGAAAGGGGAGTCCACAAAGCGCCTGCCAACGAAAAAATCAACGGGGCTCTGGATCTGGAGAAAACCGGCAGTGCTGCAAGGATTATTACAAAAGGCCAGCAGGAAGTCCTGAACCCTAAAGGAATCAATTGCATTATTCCCTTCCCTGGAAGGGGGATCAGGGTCTGGGGCGCCAGGACAATATCCAGCGATTCCCTATGGAAGTACATAAACGTCCGGCGCCTGTTTATCTTCATCGAAAAATCCATTGAAAACGGGACACAATGGGTTGTTTTTGAACCGAATAATGAAAAGCTCTGGGCGCGGGTTAATGCGACCATAACCCAGTTCCTTACCGGAGTCTGGCGGGACGGGGCTCTTATGGGGACAAAGCCCGAAGAAGCCTTTTTTGTCAAATGCGACCGGACCACAATGACTCAGGACGATATCGACAATGGAAGGCTGATATGCGTAATAGGGATTGCTCCCGTAAAACCTGCAGAGTTTGTTATCTTCAGGATAGCACAGTGGGCAGGGGGGTCTGCAGCGACCGAATAACATTGGCCGAATAGTAACGGTCCAATAACAGCAGGCAGAATTGAAAACGGAGATGACAGAAAACCGGTAGAATTAGAACAGGAAACAGATTAAAAAATTATTATGGGAAAAGGGGATAATTTATGGTAAGAGCAGATCCTTACAGACAGTTCAGGTTCAGGGTTGAAATTGACGGGAT
>DUIO01000063.1:0-599 GCA_013330315.1 Methanosarcina sp.
TAAATTTAGATTTACTGATATTTATATATGACTAACACAAAAATTGGAGCCTTTTAAAAATAAGAAATCAATTATTATTTTGGTGCAGGAACGTTTTTATATTTCAGTCATTCCCTAACATGAGGTTTTGGGACTACTAAGGCAGCTTATGAAAAAATCCATGGAATTTGTGCAACAGTCAAGATAAGTTATAAATTTATTAATTTCAGTTAAATGGTTTTTTGTGTTAAATTTTTTATAAAAAACAGCACCTGGCATTAGGAACTTAATTAAAAAAATAATATATGATAAGTTGTTATTCCATCGAATCCGGTGGAAGGATTTCTTATCTTATCAGGATTAATAGCCTATCCAGATTAATAACCTACCCAGATCAATAACCTCTTCAGATTAATAACCCCTTCATGCAAGCCTGAGGNNACCAGATATATAGAGGTGACATAAAAAATCAAGTTTACAAATAGTTTACCGGCTCTATAGTCGGAAGTAGCTTGATACTCATTTTCGTATAGCTCAACGTATAATCTGTAGGCTATTGATTTTCGATTCCAGTTATCAACTGATACGCAAAATGCTCCTACTAACATAATAAGAAAGCT